>NZ_JBANAZ010000165.1:0-2605 GCF_059803455.1 Bradyrhizobium sp. UFLA05-108
GTGCTGGTGCTGCGGCCGGGCGTTTCGCTTTGCCGAGATCAAACGTATCCACGGCAACGGGTTCAAGGTCGGCACCAACTCGGTGGTCGCGGCTTACGCGCGTCAGCTGTTTCCCGACATCGAGGTGATTCATTTTCACGGCGCCCGCCGACACCCGCATCTGCAAGCTCGATCATTCGGAAAAGCAGCGGCTGCCGGACGGCGGCGCGGTCGGCCCTGCGGATGCACTGATCATGGCGCGCTCGGGACTCGAGAGCGTCGGTCTCCGATCGCATCGCCCATGAGTGTTCACCTCAGGAGATGCAGCCCGCGGCGGGGCACGGCATCGTCGCGCGGTCGAATGGGTCGCGCGGGATTGACCAACGCGGCAGTTTCTTGCGCCGATCGGCGATCAGACGGCGCATCGATGGGCCAATGCCGAGCGCGAAGTACTCTGGGTGCTCAATGGTCACTGCAAATTCGCCGGTCGCCGGAGTTTTCCACTATTGCGGGCGAGCGGATGTCAGCGACCGTGCTCGATCATGCGGGAGGTGTGTTCATCGAAGCATCGCGTTCCGGACCTGCCGACAGCTCCGCGCGAGCTCGGCCGCGCCGCCGGGTTTGAGCTGCTGCAAAAGGCGCGGCCGACATCATCGAGCGCGGTCGGCTGGTTTGATTGTCGCGAAGCTCAGTTCTTGTATGCCCGCACCCGTTTCAGCATCTGCTCGACATGGGCGATCGGCGTCTCCGGCAAGATCCCGTGACCGAGATTGAAGATCAGCCGTCCCTTGGCATAATCGGAAAGCACGTCGTCGACCGCGCGATCGAGCGCCGCGCCGCCGGCGATCAGGACCAGCGGATCGAGATTGCCCTGAATGGCGGCGCGGTTCTGCACGCGTTCACGGATCAATGAAGGCTCTGCGGCCCAGTCAATGCTGGCGGCGTTGACGCCGGTTGCTTCGACATACGAGGGCAACAGTGCGCCGGCGCCGCGAGGAAATCCGATGATCTTGGCGCCCGGTGCCTTCGCCCGCACGCCCGCAACGATGCGGCGCGCCGGTTCGATCGACCAGCGTTCGAACTCCCGAGGCGGCAGAACGCCGGCCCAGGTGTCGAAAATCTGCAAGGCGTCGGCGCCGGCCGCGAGCTGTCCGAGCAGATATTGGATCGAGTTCTCGATCAACACGTCGATGATCCGGGCGAAGGCATCCGGATGCTGATAGGCCATCATCCGCGCCGGCGCTTGGTCGGGCGTACCCTGTCCGGCCACCATATAGGTCGCAACCGTCCACGGTGCGCCGCAAAAGCCGATCAGCGCAGTCGTCGGATCGAGCTCGCGGCGCACCCGCCGCAACGCTTCATAGATCGGTTCGAGTTTCACAAAATCGGCTTGCGTTGAAAGCGCGCGGGCCTTTTCCGGCGTGTCCAGGGGATCGAGCCGTGGACCTTCACGCTCCTCGAAGCGCACCTCGCGGCCGAGCGCGTAGGGGATGACCAGAATATCGGAAAAGATAATCGCGGCGTCGAAATTGAAGCGGCGGATCGGCTGCAGGGTGACCTCAGTGGCATATTCCGGCGTGAAGCAGAGATCGAGAAAACTTCCCGCCTTGGCGCGCAATTGCCGATATTCCGGCAAATAGCGGCCGGCCTGCCGCAACATCCAGATTGGGGGAATTGGCTGTCGTTGTCCGGAAAGGACTTCGATAAAAGGCTTTATGGCAGGGCTTTGGGTCAAAGCGGATCCAATGCTGATCAAGAAGCATGCGAGTGCTTCTGATACACGACGGGCGCGACATCGCCAAGTGTTGGGAGTGTCAGCACATGCCACCTTGAAGGCCGCACAGTCTGCAATCTCGCCCAGTGCCGCCCGCAACTGTCACCGCGTTTGCTGCGGTGGGATGCGGAGAAGCACGAAGTTGTGCAGTACCCCTGGAACGTGACCTCGGCATTTTCTGCCAAGGCATACTTCGACATACGGAATTGCATTGCGCGGGTAACGACAGAGTTGTTCTTGCACACTCAGGTCCGGTGGTGGCACGAAGCCGACTCCTCCGACCCGCAACTCGATTCGAGCTCGCCCGGACGCGCTACGCCGAGCCTTTGGCCCATAGCTGATTATCAGAGGCCCTGCGGGCAACGTCGGCTACTGACCCCATTGCGGAAATGCTCGGCTTTAAGGGGAGTGCCTTAAACCTTCGTATCGTTCCGTGACACCATTTAGATGACGGGACGACTACTGACGTTCAATTGAGTTGCTGATCGCGATCATCCTAGGCTGCATGCGTCGGAAAGGCGCACGAACTCATGAAGTGCGATTGTGAAAAAAGGACGATCGAAGAATAGCTGCGACAAAGCCAAGAGGAGACTACAATGCCAAACTGCTCCCAAAGTCTTAGATCTGGAAATGCCGCGCGATGCGCAGTTTGTGACGGCAAGTTTGGTCTGGTCCGGCACTACTCGTGGCGAACGTCTCTTTGTTCCAAGAAGTGCGTCGATCGCTTCAGATCTCGCAGGGAAAGCGACCGCAATTGGGTGGGCTTGCTCCTGATCACCTTCAACCAGCTGCCAGAGAAGCGCGCGAGGGCTTTGTGATGATCCAGATCTCACAACGAGGCAAGGCATATTT
>NZ_JBANAZ010000166.1:0-2511 GCF_059803455.1 Bradyrhizobium sp. UFLA05-108
CGACGATGTCCGTGCTGTACTGCTCTCATCCAAAGACGTACCGTGCGGATGATTTTATGACACAGTAAGATTAGGACGGCGTGCTTGTCGAAGTGCGGGAGTCGGGTCCAGGTCTGAGCTCACTGGACCTGGAGCGCGTCTTGACGCCTTCATTACATTAAAGACCGGCGGCATGGGCATGGGGCTATCAATCTGCCATTCGATTGTCGAAGCTCACGGGGGACGCATATGGGCCACCCCGAACGCCGGGCCAGGCATCACCGTGCAATTCACTGTGCCGATCGACGATCAAGCGACTGCATCCGCGCGTCCGGCGGCGTGATCTTCACTACTATTCAGAGATTCTCTCCTGCCGCCGGCGAGATTGTCTACCCGGTGGGGTGTAATAGGCGGAACATTTGTCGTCACCAATGAGGTCACTGCTTCCGATGTATGAGTTTCGGAGCAAGATAGTGCCGTGGGTTTGGTGGCCAGCACCGTGTTGTACGGATTGCCAAACACAAACACCTTCGACGTGCGCCAAATGATTCGCTCCAGTTCCACGAAAGTGCGCATCTTTAGTCGGTACTTCCACAACAGCATGTGTTGAATGAAGTTCCAGGTTACTCCCCAGGCCAAGAATGGTAGTCGCCGATAGTGGATTGGACTGAAGCCAAGTCGGCGCATCTTGTAGACGAGAAGATTGGCTCCGACAAAATTGTAGCGCCAATTCTCGAAGAAGGCGGTGACACTCAGGTAATCCTTGGTACGGCGACAATGATCCAGCGACCCCGGCGAATGGATCAGCAACCGTCCTCCCGGCTTGAGCATCCGCCAGCACCTTGCTAGCCACGCGTCCAGGTCTTTGGTGTAGCCAATCGACTCGAGCGCATAAATGCCATCGAAGTATTCATTCGGGAGATCGAGGCTGTCGAAGTCGATGACTATCACCTGTCCACGCCCGCCAAGTCTCGCAAATTTCCGCCGGCAGATCTCCGCCTGCACAGATGAATTGGTCACGCACACAATTTCGATATTGCTCCGTCCGGCCAGGTATTCGGCTGCCGCGCCGGAGCCGCACCCGAGATCCAGGAACCGCATCCCGTCTTTCGGCTTCAAAAGTGCATATTCGGCCTCGTAGGGGCGCGAAAATGCCAATCGGGGAAACACACAGGTGCTGTAGTTCGATTGCTCGTCGCGATACGTGCCGAACACGTCATCGTATGTGCGCTTTTCGTCGTCATGTTTGAGAAAGTCGTTCGGCTTTGGTGTCCACTCAATCAGTTGGCGCTGCTCGAATTCATTCAGTTGGTGGCCAATCTTGCTCGCGTCCTTCGGTCGGGTCACCAAAAGAAACAGTACGTAGTGAAATAAGTTGTATGCCACAAACAACGCACCGATGACGGCCGCCGCCAACTGAGATATTAGAACAATATTCACTGTTGCTCCTGTGATAGCTGAAACATTCTACTAACTCGCATTGCGGTTATCGAATCATAGCGATCAACGCACTTCCTAGAACAAAGCTGGGTACGCCACGAGTAGTGGCGGACGAGACCAAACTTGCCATCACAAACTGCGCATCGCGCGGCTCTGTCGGATCTAGGACTCTCTGAGCAGTAGGGCACGGTAGCCTCCTCTTGGTATCATCCTCGACGTTTGTCGATCATCTTCATGGTAGCTTCTGTTCGTGTAAAAGAAAGACTATCCACCACCCGAGGAGAATGACCTTGCAACGCCGGTGAGGGAAATCACCTCTCGCCATAGAGTCGATAGAGAATCGTTATCCCCGCCGCGCCACGTGATGCCGTAGCGAGGATTTCCACCCTAAGCTCGCCTGCCACCCTGTTTGCCGATCACGCAGCGCCATCCCGCCAGGCGTTCTGCCGGATGCAGGTTCATCCACTCGGCGAGCTGCGGCGCGCCCATCAGGCAGGACTGCATCGAGACGTCGGCGAAGTCCGAGGTGGTGACGGTCTGCTCGTGGCAATTTGCCGGAGAGGAGAGATTGCAGAGCACGGCGATTATCTTGATCACGACTGGAGAGTCCCCTCGCTGCGATGAGCATTCGCCCGGATGAACTTGATGGCCTTGGCCACTGTTCGCGGATTCAGGCCTAGCGCTTGGATCACTTCCTTCTTCTTGCAACCGAGATTGCACTCGAGGTAGCCGCGCACGCGCTCGACGTTGAATGCCTCCAGCTCCTTTGAGCCGGGGCGCAGATTCAGCGCTTCAATGGTACAGAATACGCGGAACATGTTGAAGCTGCCCACCCGGTCATGCATGCCATTCGCGTTCAGCGCTAGGAGCAGATCGGGCCAATGGTTTGGCCGCATCAACGTGCGAAGCTTTCTCAGCTCGCCGCTCGTAGTCGTCGGCAAGGGCCTTAAGCTGACCCGCAATCGCTGAGTCGGTCATGGTTTGGGCGACGCGGAGCAAAGTCCGTGCCGTCTCTAAATATGCCTTGCCTCGTTGTGAGATCTGGATCATCACAAAGCCCTCGCGCGCTTCTCTGGCAGCTGGTTGAAGGTG
>NZ_JBANAZ010000167.1:0-2347 GCF_059803455.1 Bradyrhizobium sp. UFLA05-108
GAATCTCCTTCAATATGCGATTCTCACCCAGCTTGGTCCGTGGATTTCTGACTCAGTAAGACTAAAGCGCGATGAGACTAGGACGCATCGTCATCGCGGTTCAGGTTGTTGTTTGAGCAGGATCTTTCGCGCAAACGCTCCGCGGTTGTCGCGAGGGAAAACCGCTTCACACTTTTGCGGATCATGCTCTTAGGCCTTCACTGGATTGGCCTTCAGCCAGCCCAGCACGTCGCCGGCGTTCCGATCCGGCGGAAAGACCGGGTAGAATACGTGCGTAATCTTCGCGTCGTCGATGATCAGCGCAAGGCGCTTGATCAGCGTCAACCCGGCAACCTCCATCGTCGGCAGCTTGAGCGCACGGGTCAGTTCGAGCTTCTCGTCTGACAGCACCGGAAACGGCAAGTGCAAGCGCGAGGCCATCTCGGCCTGGTAGTCATTGCTCTGGGTCGAGAGTCCGAACACATGGGACGCGCCGGCTGCCTTCAACTCGGCGAAGAGATCGCGGAACGCGCAGGTCTGCGGCGTGCAGCCGCGCGCGCCGGGGATCATGTCCCAATCGTCGACCAGCGCGATCTTGCCCGGCTCGCCGGTGCGCGGATAGCCGAACACCACGGTGCGGCCGCGCAGCGCCGACAGCGTCACTGACGTATCGTCGGTCGCGCGCAAACTGATCGGCGGGAACATCATGCCCGTCAGATGCGCCGCGCCGCCATCATCCGCCGGCGCGGGAATTTTGCTCCAGTCGACCTCGAGCAGGTTTCTCTGGTTCATCACCTCATCCCCTCGCCCGCATCAGCCGGCCCTTCTCCCGGCCCCAGTCGCGCTTCTTCTCGCTCTCGCGCTTGTCGTGCAGCTTCTTGCCCTTTGCGACCGCAAGCTGAAGCTTCGCCCGCCCGCGCTCGTTGAAGTAAAGCTTGAGCGGGATCAGCGTCATGCCTTCGCGGTCGACCGCGCCGATCAGCTTGTTGATCTGTCGGCGATGGAGCAGCAGTTTTCGCGGCCGCTTGGGCTCGTGGTTGAAGCGGTTGCCCTGGAGATATTCGGGAATGGTGGCGTTGATCAGCCAGATCTCGCCGTTTTTCGAATCGGCGTAGGATTCCGCGATCGTGCTCTTTCCGTTGCGGATCGATTTGACCTCGGTGCCGGTCAGCGCAATGCCCGCCTCGACCGTATCCTCGATCGCATAATTGAACCGGGCCTTGCGATTTTCCGCCATGACCTTGATGGGGCGTTCGTTCTTGTCGGCCATTGTAGTCAAAAACCTGGCAGAAAAAACTGAGCAGTATGCGCGCGCACGCTAACAGTTTGGATGAAGGGCGCGCGTCAAGACTTCTTGAGGAGATCGCGGATCTCGGTCAGCAGTTCGACTTCGGCCGACGGCTTCGCGGGAGCGGTAGGCGCAGCCTCCTCCTTGCGCTTCAACTTGTTCATGGCGCGGATCACCAGAAACAGCACGAAGGCAACGATGATGAAGTTGATCGTCAGCGTGAGGAAGCTGCCCCAAGCCAAGACGGCGCCCTGCTTTTTCGCGTCTGCAAGATTGCCGGCGCTGACCGCCTTCGACAGCGGCGTAAAGTAGTTGGAGAAGTCGAGTCCTCCGGTGGCCGCGCCGATGATCGGCATGATCACGTCGCCGACCAGCGAGTTCACGATGGCACCGAACGCTGCGCCGATGATGACGCCGACCGCGAGGTCGACGACGTTGCCCTTCATCGCAAACTCGCGGAACTCCTTGAGCATCTGCATGCCCTTTTCCTCGACGCTCATGAAAAGCTCCCCGATTGGCTAAGGCGTCAGTTGATCAGGCCGGCATGGACCATGGCGCTGCGCACCGCGACGCGGGTCGGCTCTGACACCGGCACCATCGGCAGCCGGAGCGTCTCGTCCATCTTGCCGAGCAGCGAAAGTGCATATTTGATCGGCGCCGGATTGCTCTCGATGAAGAGGTTGTTGTGCAGTGGCATCAACTTGTCGTGCAACTTTAAGGCGGTTGCATGGTCGCCCTTCTGCCAGGCGATGTGGAATTCCGAGCACAGCCGCGGCGCGACGTTTGAGGTCACCGAGATGCAGCCGTGGCCGCCATGCGCCATGTAACCGAGCACGGTCGCGTCCTCGCCCGAGAGCTGGTTGAAATCCTCGCCCATCGCGGCGCGCTGCTGCGACACCCGCACCATGCTGGCGGTGGCATCCTTGACGCCGGCGATGTTCTTCAGATCCCACAGCCGCTTCATGGTGTCGACCGACATGTCGATCACCGAGCGCGGCGGGATGTTGTAGATGATGATCGGAATTCCAATCGCATCGTTGATCGCCTTGAAGTGCTGGTAGAGCCCTTCCTGGGTCGGCT
>NZ_JBANAZ010000168.1:0-2318 GCF_059803455.1 Bradyrhizobium sp. UFLA05-108
GTATCGCTCCGGCGAAGGCCGCCTTGCGCGGTGTGATGGAGATTGAAGACATAGGCGTATGACTGACCATACGCCTATGCCGAAGGTCTCTCGGCTGGAAATTGTCTCGACGGGCGCTCGGCGCCATTGGACATTCGAGGAGAAGCAGCGGATCGTTGCCGAGAGCTACGGCGGGCCACGATTGGTGTCGGTAACGGCGCGGCGCAACGGCTTGTCTGCGAGCCAATTGTTCACGTGGCGCCGGTTGGCGCGCGAAGGCCGGCTGAGCGGGGATGCCGTGCCGGCGCTTGTTCCTGTGGAGATCACCCCTGCGCCGGCCCCGGCATCGCCGTGTGCGCCGAGGCCGTTGTCTTCGTCTCCTGCGCCGCGCACGAAGGCCGGAATCATCGAGATCGAGCTTGGCGGCTGTCGTGTTCGCGTTGACCGTGACGTGGATGTTGAGGCGCTGCAGCGGGTCCTTGAGCTTCTGAGGCGGCAATGATCCCAACCCCGAGCGGTGTCAGGGTCTGGATCGCGACCGGCCACACCGATATGCGCCGCGGCATGCAAAGCTTGGCGCTTACGATCCAGGAAAGCCTGAAGCGCGATCCCCATGCCGGCGATCTCTACATCTTCCGGGGCCGCCGCGGCGATCTGGTCAAGATTCTCTGGCATGACGGGATCGGGCTGTCGCTCTATGCCAAGCGCCTGGACCGCGGCAAGTTTATCTGGCCTTCGGCGTCTTCCGGCGCAATATCGATCTCAGCGGCACAGATGGCCTATATGCTCGAAGGGATCGACTGGCGGAATCCGCAAGTGACCTGGCGGCCGCGGAGTGCGGGCTGAGCGAAGACCGGCGGGGGCATTTTGGGGGAGTCCCAACGCATCAAATCTGTGATTCACTGCGTCACATGGATGCTGACCGCGACGCGATTCCGGATGACGTTGCCGCCCTGAAACAAGCTCTGGCCGTCGAGCGCGCGAAGGGTTTGGAGATCGCGGCTGAACTCGCGGTCGCCCGCGCGAAAGCGTCGGAAGACGAGGCGCTGATCGCCCAGCAAAAGCTGCAGATCGCCAAGCTGAAGCATCAGATCTACGGCCAGCGGTCGGAGCGCTCGTCGCGCCTGATCGAGCAGTTGGCGTTGACGTTCGAGGAATTGGCAGCCGACGCCACTGAAGACGAACTGGCGGCGGAAGAGGCCGTGGCCAAGACGACGACGGTGCGCGGATTTACGCGCAAGCGCGCCGAGCGCCAGACCTTCCCCGAGCATCTCCCACGAGAACGGGTGGTGATCGAGCCGCCGACGGCTTGCGAATGCTGCGGCGGCAACCGTCTGCGCAAGCTCGGCGAGGACGTGACGAGGACGCTGGAAGTGGTGCCGCGCCAGTGGAAGGTGATCGAGACGGTGCGGGAGAAGTTCTCCTGCCGCGACTGCGAGAAGATCAGCCAGGTCCCGGCACCATTCCATGCCGTCGCACGGGGATGGGCCGGCCCGAGCCTGCTGGCCATGATCATGTTCGAGAAGTTCGGCCAACATCAGCCTTTAAACCGCCAGGCTGAGCGCTACGCCCTGGAAGGCGTGCCGATCGCGCTGTCGACCATGGCGGACGCCGTGGGATCGGTCAGTGCGTCGCTGGAGCCCCTGCTGCGCCTGGTCGAAGCCCATGTCATGGCGGCCGAGCGCCTGCATGCCGATGATACGACCGTGCCAGTGCTGGCCAAGGGCAAGACCGATACGGCACGCTGCTGGATCTACGTCCGGGATGACCGGCCGTTTGGCGGCGCCGGGCCGCCGGCGGCAATGTTCTACTACTCCCGCGATCGCAGGGGCGAGCATCCCCAGGCGCATCTGGCGGGGTATGCCGGCATCCTGCAGGCCGACGCCTATGACGGGTACAACCAGCTCTATCTGGCGGGCCGCCAGCCCGGACCGATCCGGGAAGCGGCATGTTGGGTCCATGCGCGGCGCCCGTTCTTCGCCATGGCCGATATCGAAGAGAATGCGCGTCGCAAGGCCAGCGGAAAGAAGGAGATCCCGCTCTCACCGATCGCGGTCGAGGTCGTGCGGCGGATCGATGCACTGTTCGAGATCGAACGCTCCATCAATGGCAAGAGCCCCGAAGGGCGTCTGGAGGTGCGACAGACGCTGAGCCGGCCTCTGGTCGAGGACCTTCAGGTCTATATGCGGCAGCAGCTCGTCAAGCTGTCCCGTGGGCACGACCTGGCCAAGGCGTTCAACTACATCCTGAAGCGATGGGCGAGCTTCACGCTGTTCCTGAAGGACGGACGCGTCTGTCTCTCCAACAATGCGGCCGAGCGAGGATTAAGAGGTATAGCG
>NZ_JBANAZ010000169.1:0-2308 GCF_059803455.1 Bradyrhizobium sp. UFLA05-108
CGCCAGCTGATCGATCCGGCCCATGCCGGCGAACGTGGTGGCCTAAGCTCAGCTACACCACGCCACGGGACACGATCCTTTCCGCTGGCGTCGTCGATTTCCTCGGCAACACTCAATGCGAGATCGTAATCCTCGACCGACAGCTTGCGAGCTTTGACCTGCAGTTAGACGTGGCGGTACTGTATATCGGCTAGACGCTTTGCCAGTAGCCTCCCCTGAGATAATTCAATGGCGGCGTCCCTCGTGCCGAATGACCTGTAGGTCTCGGCGCGGGCCGATAGCGCGGGTTGCACGAATTGCGCCTGTGCGATGAAGCTGATCTCTAACTCCTGGGCGGGCTGTGCATTGGGCAACCTCATCGCTTGTTAGCCCGCGCAATTCTGAAATCGTCGATCCGCTTGCCCGATCTCAACTGCGCGACCAGCCAACGCGGCCGCTTGCCTCGACCTGCCCACGTTTCAAAGGGCCGATCAGGATTGCGATATTTTGGGTGTACCGGCGGGTACGGTCGACGCTCAGAAACCCGCAACCGTCTCAGGCGCTCGTCGAGCAGCATTTTTTCCTGTTGGATTCTTTGCTCCAATACCTGGGAGATTCTGCCGTGGAGCGCCCACAGGTCGTCTATATTCATCCGTTCGAGCTCGGCTTGTTTCATGACCGTTCCTCCGTCACATCCCAAGCCCCCGCATGTAAATTCTATAACATATTTATCTTTCCCATTTAAGTAGTATTATGGGGATAATGCTCGACTCGTGGTTCCGATCAAGACTCAGTCAATTCGGATCTCCAAAACTTGTTTTGATATGGGTGTCCAACTCTGGATTGTTTAAATTCTTGATACTACCGGTCCCTCTTTAACAACCAATGTCGTCGACCATTCGGGATTTCATAGTGTTGCGCTGTCCGAATCCCAATCCAGAATGGGACGGCGCCTCCAGGCTCGCAATTGGGAGCTATCTTTCCGCCATGCGCAGCACATCCATGCGCAGCACATATGGACTCAGGGAAGCAGGTCCCGGCAAGACCTGACCGGCTCTACGAAATTAAGCACGGCGGCTATCGAATGCTGGTCATCCGGGATGAACGAGCGCGAGCACCTGCTGTCCCGCAACGGCAGCGATTGGACCCAGCAATGTCCGTGGATCACAGCGGCCGCGCTGAAGAACCGTCAGAAGCATTTCGTCATCGATGGCGGTGATCCTTTCCGACTTCGATGCGCTGCACTCGCGCAGGCACGACCACGAGGTCAATTCTACGCCTTCGTCGTTCTCGCCATGGGTGGCGAAGACTTGCGCGACCTGCCGTTGCACCTGCGCGAGACCAAACTGGAGAAACTGCTGACACAAAGGCCGGACGGGATCACCGTTGCGCGTTCAAGCAGGGCGAGATCGAGCCCGCGCTATTCCGAGCCGTATGCCGCGTGGGTCTTGAAAGTCTTGTGCATCGTGACCAGCCTTACCGGGGAGGTCCACAGAAGCACTGGGTCAAGGTGAAGAACCGCAGCCATCCAGCGATGGAGCGGGAGCTTTAGCAGCTAACCGATTTCCGACAGCTAAATTGGTCGCGTCGGGAAACTTTTCTGGCTTGGCTTGGTTTAAATATCGATCCCTCGAGAAAGAAGCGGCCATCAGGCGGCCTCAGCATTCAATCCGGAGTGCTGGGGTTGTTCGCTCGCCGCTCGCAGGACCGAGCTTTTGGGGAGCCTACATGGGAGGAGAACTGAAAACTGCTCTACTAATTGCGGCAGGACTTGCGTTTGTCTGCTTTTCGGCAGCTCTCATGGCTGCCAGCGTTATCAGCTGAACCAGCCGCGCGAGGACGGAGCATAGGATCCGATGAGGCCGCATTTAGATCCGTCGTGCAGTTGTTGAAAGGTCTTCGCCACAGCAGAGCAGCACAGGCTTAGCAACCGTCTCTCAAACCGACGTTTGAACGATTGTTATGAAGGTGCTTTCAGAAGGAGTACGCAGGAGTTTGCGGCAGGTGAGGCTCTACGGCTACCTCGTCGGGCGAAACGAGCCAATGCCGCATCCGCGGGATGCTTTGCGCCAGGCGGCTCCGTTTCTGCCGACCAGCTCGCTCGCGGCCGGCCGAGCGTATGACAGTGTGGAAAAAGGCAGCAGGGATCGGACAATAGAGTGTCGCAACGGATCGAGCGTCAAGCAAGGACAGGCATCGAGGGGCTGGATGACGTACTGGGAGGAGGACTTCAGCGTGGACGCGCATTCCTCCTCGAAGGTGCCCCGGGCACCGGCAAGACGACAGTCGCGACGCAGTTCCTGATCGCGGGAGCGGAGGCTGACGAGTG
>NZ_JBANAZ010000016.1:0-134272 GCF_059803455.1 Bradyrhizobium sp. UFLA05-108
GTTGAGGCCCTCGCCAAAAAATGGGCAGGCAAGCGCGCCAAACGCAGCTAACCCGCGGCCTGCACCGGAGGGTTACCTTTTATATCGTTCACAACAACTGTGGGCGCAGTGTCTGTTGCTGTTCACTTGTGATACCTCGCGTGCAAGAGACGACCCTAATCAGGAGGGATCGCGCAAAGTCGTTATCTTCGCTCAAACATTTCCCCATCCGTTAGACGCAACCAATGACGTAAACGGCCCGGATGGACGCGTCGTTCTGTTCTAGCGTCACTCGATGACGCGCTTGCGCGCCATTGCTGGCCGGAGAAATTTCAACACCAACCAGGGCGCGCAGTTTGCGTCGGCAACCTTCATCGACGGGCTAATGGACGCCGGCGTTGCAATCTCGATGGACCGCCGTGGGAGCTGGTTGGGCAACGTGTCATCGAGCGGTTGTGGCGATCCCTCTAATCATGAAGCGCCCCGGCGGGCGTGAGGCGCGGCGGCATCGCGGAAGAGCGGCGCGTTCCTCAGGCGCCAGGCGACGCGCGCACCAAGGGTAAGTCTGGCGCGGGTAAAGTGCGCGGGCTCGGGCGGTGTGGGCATGATGGATAACGCGTGCGCGTTCCCTGCATGCCTACAGCGCCCGCTTTTCTCTGACGCCAATCCGGGCAACGTTGAGATAACAATGGTAATGGGGGTAACGCCGAGTAGTGTGTCTCGGCATTCGAGTGGCTCGAAGCCTATTCGAATAATCTTGATTTCGATTTATTTTTTTTGAGTCTGGATTTAAAGCGGTTCGAAAGATTATTTCTTTTGACTATGCCTGCCGCTTAAAGCCAGCAGGGTGGCATAGCGGCGCTTTCATGGGCCGTGAGCGCCAAACCAGAGTGGGGCCTTCATTAGCGCGAGACGGCTGTCGCTTGTAAACGCGCTCGCTGCGCTTCTTATTCATTGAATACGGCTTGTTCGACATTTCTCCCTTTGGGGCTCGATCATGAGCGCCCCTCTGCTTCGCGAACATGGTCAAATGCGGCAGCCCGAGGGTTTCTGATCGTCGCAGTCAGCGCGCTTTCATATCTTTTTCGATTTGAGCGTGTTTGCACGATAAGTAGGTCAGGCGAACTCTGGCGGGGTTGATTTTCCGCGCACCAAAACGAATTTATGCCGTAAAATTCGATTGTGATTCGGGATTAAAGGTGCGTTTTTATTGCGTCTTTCGCCGGTCAATCCGGACTTCGAAAAAGTCAAGGAATGGTCCCAAAAAAGAAAAAGATGGTCTTAAAAAAGACCAGAGCGAAGGCGCCTATCGAAAGCGGATGGGTGCGGGGCAGAGCGTAAAAAGCGTAGTGTAATAAGCGTTGAGTGCGAGTGCGTAGTCCGAGTTAAAGGCAGGGCTTTGATCTCAACGCGCGACACACATGGAGACAGATTTGACTACGATCACCAAGTTCACGACTGACAGCGGCACCGTCGGCGACGGCATCACAAACGACAGCGCGCTCTTGCTGAGCGGCACGGCGACGGCCAATAGCACGGTGAAAGTGTATGACGGGTCGACGCTGCTCGGCAGCACGACGACCAATTCCAGCGGGGCGTGGAGCTACGCAACCGGTACGTTGTCGGATGGCACGCATAGCTTCACGGCGGCGACAAGCAGCGGTGGCACCGGCACGTCCACCACCGGCTTTCCCGATGCATCAACAACGGGTGTGCGTGATGGCGTGACGCTCAAGTCATCCGGCGACATCACGATCAGCACAGCAGGCGCTGTTATCAGCGGCCTTGATATCACCGGCAACGTTGTCATCACCGCCCCGAACGTGACGCTTGTAGACTGTAAAATTACTGGGAACCTGTCTCTGGCATCTACCGGCGCCGTTGTCGACCATTGTACGGTGATTGGAAAAAATACGACCGACAGCATCGACATCAATCCAAATGGTGTCGCTGGTCAGGGCGCCAATACGACTATCAAGAATTGCGATATAAGCGGTTCTGAAAATGGAATTTGGCTGGAAGCAAATGGAGCCGTGATCGAAAACAATTATATTCACAATCTGTTTAGCAACAACGGTAACCCAGATCCCCACATTGATGGGATCCAGGTACCCGGTAGCAACATTGGGGCTGCGACGACTTCGAATGCCACCATCAGCGGCAACAACATCGACTTGGATAACAGCACGGCTAATTCCTGCATCACGACTATGGATGCGGTCAACTTTGACATCAGCAATAATCGCTTCAGTGGTGGCTCGTATGTCCTCTATTTTGAGGGCAACGCCAGCGGCTCGCACGTAACCAACAACGTCTTCGCCCAGTATACCTATGGCTACTCCGCGGGTAAGTCGGAGACGGCGCAGACTTACAGCGGCAACGTCACCGATAAGGGCGTCCCGCTTGTGCAGTCCAACAGTGTGCAGGATTTGGTGCCCAGTTCCGGCGCGGCCTCGGCAACCGCGGCCAGCAGTGCCACCACGGATACCTCGGCGGCGTTGTCGGTCACCATTGACACCAAAGCGCCCGATGCGCCGACGATTGCCAGCGATGTGGTCAACAGCGCCAATCAGGTCGTGCTGTCGGGGAAGGCTGAGGCGAACAGCGCGATCAAGGTCTATGACGGAACGACGCAGGTTGGCACCGCCACCACGAACTCGAGCGGGGTGTGGAGCGTAACGACCTCTGCTCTGTTGGCTGGGACACATACTCTTACGGCGAAGGCGACCGATGCTGCTGGCAACGTGAGCGCCGCTTCGTCGGCCGTGGATCCCGTCATTGGCTCTGGATCCTCCGGTTCGGGTTCGTCCGGTTCTGGTACGTCTGGTTCTGGCACGTCTGGTTCTGGTACGTCTGGTTCGTCGTCGGGCACGACAGCGCCTGGCGCGCCGAAGATCGCCTCGTTCTCCACGGATACCGGCGTCGTTGGCGATAACATCACCAAGGACAACACGCTCGAGCTGAAGGGCACTGCTGCTGCCGGCAGCACGGTCAAGATCTACGACGGCAAGACCCAAATTGGCTCGACGATTGCGGACTCGAAGGGCAGCTGGGATTATATCACCAAGGTCCTGACCGACGCCACGCATACGCTCACCGCGACGGCGACCAACTCGTCGGGCAAGACCAGCGCGGCGTCGTCTGCGCTCGCGGTCACCGTCGACACCCAGACGCCGACACCGACTATAACCGGCAATACGGTCAACAGCGCCCATCAAGTGGTAGTGACGGGGACTGCAGAAGCGAACAGCACGGTCAAGGTCTACGACGGGACGACGTCGGTCGGAACGGCGACCACCAACTCGAGCGGCGTGTGGAGCTTAACCACCTCTGCGCTGTCGACCGGTTCGCATGTCCTGACTGCCAAGGCGACTGACGTCGCAGGAAACGTCAGTGCCGCGTCCGCGGCGGTAAATCCCGTCATCGGCGGATCCTCCGGTTCTGGCTCCGGCTCTGGCTCTGGCTCAAATCTGCCTGCCGCGCCGAAAATCAGCTCCTTCTCGAAGGACACGGGCGCGGTTGGTGATCACATCACCAGCGATAATACGGTGACATTGACCGGGACCGCGGTGGCGAAGAGCACGGTAAAAGTCTACGACGGACAGACCCAGATCGGTCATGTCACGGCGGACGCCAAGGGGGCGTGGTCCTACACAACCGCGGTGCTGCCTGAGGGCAAGCACACCTTCACGGCCACGGACACAGTCTCCAGTGCAACCAGCGCAAAATCGGCTGCCCTCGCCCTGACAGTGGATACCTCTGCGCCTGATGCTCCGGTACTGCTCAGCGATGCGATCAGCCATCATCGCGCGACGGTGACCGGAACGGCCGAGGCGGGCAGCACCGTCAAGGTCTATGAGGGGACGACCCTGCTTGGCTCGGGGACGACTGGTGCCGATGGACACTTCAGTGTGACGACCTCTGGCCTTCAAACCGGATCGCACACGTTCGTTGCCTCGGCCACCGACGTTGCCGGCAACACCAGCGCCATGTCGCAGCCGATTGATCCGCCGATTGGCTCGCACGGCACCTCGACGGTTGACGTCACCAACATACGTTCGCACTGGGATCACACCGCGACGATCAAGGGGACAGCCGACCCCAACAGCCAGATCAAGCTGTTTGACGGCACGGCGTCCGCCGGTTCTGTCACGGCCGGAGCCGACGGCAAGTGGAGCTTCCACACCGCCGACCTGTCGGGCAAGACTCATGCCTTTACAGCAGAGCAGGTCGACACGACGGGCCATACCGTCGGGACGAGCTCGGGCGAGGCGATCATTGGCACGGGCCGTAGCAATACGCTGACAGGCACCACTGGCAACGACGTCATGGTCGGGAAGGGAGGGGCGGATACCTTTGTGTTTGCCTCGAACTTCGGCAGCGATGTCATCAAGGACTTCGCCGCCAGTGGCCCAGCTCACGACACCGTCCAGTTCAGCAAGGGTGTGTTCGACAGCTTTGCGAGTGTTCTCTCCCATGCGGCGCAGTCCGGCAATGATGTCGTTGTCACGGCGGGAAGCGACACTCTCACGCTGAAAAACACGCAGCTCGACAAGCTGACCAGCCACGACTTCCATTTCGCGTAGCCGAGAGGTCAGCGACAGGGAGTAGCCACCAATCTGCGGTGGAGATTATGGAAGGCGGGGGCTGGTCCCCCGCCTTCTTGCATTCTGGCGCCTCTATACGCGCTAGCAGCCTCGCACTGTTCGCGGATGCAGCAAAGGGACAGAAATCGGTACGTGATTGGACGAGGCAGCCATTCGACGCTTCGCGCGACCGCCATTCTCGCTCGTGACAAGCCTGGCGTGTCGAGCCGTGCTCCAATAAGTCCATCTCGTACGACTCTCGTCGCGAAAAAACGCGAGCATACGCAAATTAAATAGAATTAAATTCGGCGTGACAGTCGGTGCCGTGGTCTCTATCCCGCTCAGATGGACTCGCAGAGTGTTTCAGCACCGATTTCTGTGGGCTGAGGCTGTGGCGTAATGCAGGTGTGTTGAATTTCGCAACCTGACGTGACATCAGGGAAATTGGCAGCGATTTAAAAGGAGAATCGCGCTATTATTGCAGTGCCGTGCGTAAGCGTGCTGGTCAAAAAAACCTCGGCCCGGCCCCCATCTGGTCCCA
Organism: Bradyrhizobium sp. UFLA05-108; assembly: GCF_059803455.1. NCBI lineage: Bacteria > Pseudomonadati > Pseudomonadota > Alphaproteobacteria > Hyphomicrobiales > Nitrobacteraceae > Bradyrhizobium > Bradyrhizobium sp. UFLA05-108. The sequence continues at coordinate 5,107 of NZ_JBANAZ010000016.1, forward strand.
AAAAAGCCCCTGGCGACCGGCACGTGAGGCCGACCGATTAACCATGAGGTGGTTGGGGACTCGATACAGATCGCCACGACATCACGCTCTGCGAGCAGCCTTTCGTAGCTGAGTGCATGTCGAAGAAACTGGTAGGGCAGATTAAATGGCGGGATGGCCATGAGGTCGCGCTTTTACCGGGAGGCGACACGCTCAAGTTGATCAGGCTCGGCGCGAAAAACGGCCTGACTTCTACCTCGCGTAACAGTAGCTCGACGACAGGGAAATCAAACTCAAATCTGCCTTGGGGATCTACTTCTTGGGGATCGTCAAATAAGGCACGGTTCAAGGGCGAGTGCCATGACAAACTTTGAACGGTGGGGGGTGATCCCCCTGCCTGCAAACCTTTATCGAATTCAGCTTTCGCATCTGACGAGGCTTTGGGCCGCCGCACGGCAGTGGGCGGAAGATGCCGAACTGCGGACGAAAGGGCCGATCGGCGCGGCGAAACACCTCGTCGAAGCTTTGCGGCAACGATTATTCCCCGGTCTCCCGCGATCGGCTAACGACTATGACGAGCCGCGGTCGGAGATGTCAGCTTTCCTGCGGTCTTGCCGCCGAGTTTTCTGGGCTCTCGCGGCCTTCAGCGGCATGAGCAACCTGTTGATGCTTACCGGCTCGTTTTTCATGTTGCAGGTCTATGATCGGGTGCTTCCCGGCCGCAGCATACCGACGCTGATCGCATTAATGGCGTTGGCGACTGTGCTTTATCTTTTCCAGGGCGGGCTTGATCTGGTCAGGAGCAGGATCAGCGCACGCGTCGGCCGCTATCTCGATGAGAAGCTCAGCATTCGCATATTCGATGCGCTTGTCCGCCTGCCTCTAAAGACCAGGGCCGACGGTGACGGCCTGCAGCCATTGCGGGATCTTGATCAGGTTCGTGGCTTCCTGTCGGGCGGAGGACCCACGGCGCTGTTTGATCTCCCATGGATGCCGATCTATCTCGGCGTCTGTTTCGTCTTTCACTTCTGGATCGGCATCACTGCGCTGATCGGAGCATTGGTGCTGGTCGGCATTACAATGCTCACCGAAACGCGAACGCGCGGGCCGGCAAAGGCGTCTTCGCGTCTGGCGGTCTCGCGCAGCGCGTTGGCGCTCGAGGGGCGACGAAATGCGGAAGTGCTGCAGGCCATGGGCATGCGGCAGCAAGCGGCCTTGCGTTGGCGGGATGTGAACGCGAGGTACCTCGCCGCCCACGAACGGGCCAGCGATGTCGCAAGCGGCCTTGGTGGTGCTTCGAAGGTCTTTCGGGCGATCCTGCAGTCGCTGGTGCTTGCCGTCGGCGCCGTCCTCGTCATCAATCAGGAATCGACGGCCGGCATCATCATCGCGGGATCGATCTTAACGGCGCGAGCGCTCGCGCCCGTCGAGATGGCAATTGCGAACTGGAAGGGCTTCGTGGCCGCGCGTCAATCGGGACAACGGCTCGACCAGTTGCTCCAGCTTCTGCCCACGGAAGAGGAGCGCTTGGCCCTTCCGGCTCCCGTCGAAACGCTCACGGTCGAGCATCTCTATGTTGGCGCGCCAAATGCGGAGAGGCCCACCCTTGGTGATGTATCTTTCCAGCTTCGGAGCGGGCAGGCGGTCGGAATCATCGGTCCGAGCGGATCAGGCAAGTCGACCCTGGCACGGGCTCTGGTCGGCGTATGGCCAAGTGTTCGCGGCCGGATCAGGCTCGACAAAGCTTCGCTCGAGCACTGGTCTTCCGACGCCCTCGGCAAACACATCGGCTACCTGCCTCAGGACGTTGAACTCTTTGACGGCAGCATTGCAATGAATATTGCGCGATTCGACCCGCAGGCGACGGCCGCCGCTGTTCTGGAGGCTTCCCATGCTGCGGGCGCGCACGACCTCATTCTCTCTTTTCCGGATGGCTATAGCACCAAGATCGGCGAGGGGGGGACGGCGCTATCGGCAGGTCAGCGGCAGCGCATCGGTCTTGCGCGCGCCTTCTATGGCAAACCGTTCCTGGTGGTGCTCGACGAGCCGTCTTCGAATCTCGACTCGGAGGGTGAAGAGGCGCTGACCGAGGCGATCCTGAACGTGCGCCGGCGCGGTGGGATCGTCGTCGTCGTCGCGCATCGTCCGAAAGCGCTGGAAGGCGTGGACCACGTCTTGTGCCTCGGGGACGGTAGAGTCCAGTCTCTTGGCAAGAAAGAGGAGGTTCTCAGGCGAGTGTTGCGGAATCCTGTGCCGCTTAAGGTGGTTGCGGATGGTCATGGGGGCGCCCGATGACCAGCCAAGTCACGCTCGATGTCGCGCCCGCCATGCAATCAATCCAACGCTACATGATTGTCGGTACGATCATGTTCGGTTTCGTCACGTTTGGCATCGGCGGTTGGGCGACGACGACTCAACTGTCAGGCGCCGTCATCGCCCAAGGCGTCGTCGTGGTGGATTCCAGTGTGAAGAAGGTTCAGCACGCGACCGGCGGGATCGTCGGGGAGCTGCGCGTGCGGGAGGGTGACCGGGTCAATGCCGGCGACATCCTGATCCGGCTGGACGAGACGCAGACGCTCGCGAATGCGACGATCGTCACCAAGAGTCTTGACGAGTTGCTCGCGCGGCAGGCACGTCTCGAGACCGAGCGCGACGGCGTCGAGCAGATCGTCTTTCCCAAGGCGCTGCTCGACCGGACCAAGGAGACCAATTCCGAAGCGAGCCGCGCGATTGTTGCGGAGCGTACGTTGTTCGACCTACGCCGCCAGGCCAGAAGCGGACAGAAGGCACAGTTGCAGGAGAAAAGCGTGCAACTGGAAAACGAGATCAAGGGCTTTGTCGGGCAGACCGAGGCCAAGGAGAAAGAGGTTACTCTGATCCGCCAGGAGCTGGAGGGCGTCCGCAGCCTCTTTCAGAAAAATCTGGTGCCGATCACCCGGCTCAATTCCCTCGAGCGCGATACAGCCCGCCTCGAGGGCGAGCGCAGCCAGCTTGCAGGCGCAATCGCCCAGTCGAAGGGCAAGATCGCGGAAATCGGACTCCAGATTATTCAGATCGACCAGGACCTGCGGACTGAAGTTGGCAAGGATCTGATCGAAACGCGCTCAAAACTCTCCGAGCTTGCCGAGCGCAAGACGGCGGCGGTCGATCAGTTGAATAGGATTGACATCCGCGCACCGCAATCCGGCCGAGTCCACGAGCTGAGCGTTCATACGGTCGGCGGTGTGATCGCTCCCGGCGAGCAAATCATGCTTATCGTGCCGGATGCCGACTCGCTTGCCGTCGAGGTCAAAATCGTACCGCGCGATATCGACCAGGTCTATGTGGGCCAGACCGCGACAATGCGCTTCGCGGCGTTCAATCAGAAGACGACCCCGGAAATCGACGGCGAGGTCAGCATGGTCTCGGCAGATATTACGCAGGACCAGCGTACCGGCACGAGCTACTACACAGGCCGCGTCCCGCTGAGGCGGGAAGAGATGGAAAAGCTCGGGTCGGCGAAACTGTTGCCCGGCATGCCGGTCGAAGTCTTCATCAAGACCCCTGGTCGGACCGCGCTGTCCTACCTGCTCAAGCCGCTGCAAGATCAGGCTGGGCGCGCATTCAAGGAGCGCTGATGCTTGATCGGCATCAGTCCGCTCGTGCGGGTGACCTCAGTTTTGGGTTCAGCCCATCGGTCGAGCCTTGGGGGCTGGGCCGGATGCGATTGCGGAAGACGCGACTGCACTCGAAACCCGTGACAGGCGAATCCGAAGCTTCGTTACTCTTGGGCTTCAACGCCTGCGGATGGTGGGGATTGATCGGCGCGACGCCTAGCTCTGTATTTAAAAGTCGGGGTTCAATCAGGGCCCCCGGGGGGCGCCGTGGCACCGCTCACATGCGTGCCACGAGCTGGACTATTCGACTATCCGTGTCCGCCGCGCGGAGCCGATCACATTGGCGCCTAGTCCGGTTTGCGCCGACGGCGCTTGACCATCCAGTAGGCGCCATAGGCAACCGCGGCGAAGGATAGCCCTGCGCCTGCGAGGGGCCCCGGTGCGCCGCTGGCCGTCCCCTGGCCGACGTAGGTGTAGGTCTGGTCAGGGGGAAAGAACAGTGTAGCCGTGAAATAGACGCCGGCCGGCACTGCTGCGGCCATTGCAAGGAAAATCGCAAGGACCCATCCGGGTATGGTCATATTTTCTTCCTTTCGACTGTGGTCACTATCTGACCAGGTCAATAAATTTCGTATCGTTTATTTAATAGTCACCATAATTAAATACCTGTCAATATCAATCTTAGGTCTATCTCTTCCGAGATTTGCCCGCGACAAGATGACGCCGGGCGGACCCGGCGTCTGACCGCCACTGTCGTCGATATCCAGGATTCAGCGCAGTGTCAGGCTGGACGATCTTGAAGTTCGGCCCATGGGAGCCGTTCTGCATTGCAAGACAGGTCCTCCGCCACGTCGATGACGGGAGTAATCTGTCTAATCAATCCCAGCTCGCGAAGAAATCTGGACCATAGATAATGCAGCACTGTCCAGGCTATTGGTTGTTGTGCGTACACTTCGCCGCGGAACACGACAAACGAACGATCCGCGCCTGCCGCAAGATGTCGAACGAGATTCCGGTTCGATCCATCGGGAATTAGTTTTGCGACCTGCAGTTGGCATGACGCTCGCGTTGCCCGGATGATCGGCATGTCGGCCGCCGCCATTTCGTCGGCTACCACGACGTTGAAGTGGTTTCGTTCGAGAAACCTGACAAGATCCTCCCTTAAATGGCTAGGATCTTCGAACGGAATCGCAATCTTCCACCCAACGGCGAGCAAAAGCACGGTCGCGATGGACCACCTAAATGCGCTGGAAGAGCTCACGTCTCACCCCCAGCACGCAGAAGCCGAGTATCAGGCCCAGGATGCTCGTGTTCGCAACCGCATCGCCCCAGGAGCTGTGGAACATCGCGTAGTGCCATTGGCTCAATCCCATGAAACTTATGCGAGTGACATTAACCACCACGACGGAAATGCACGCCATGACAGGCCAGAATAGATCGTAGGCAGATTTCTTGTGGCTGACTAACTGGCTCACGACGACCCAGCATAGAAGTGCAAGCGACACGTTTGCGAGTGAAGAACACGCTGGAAGAATCACCAGAACGCCGGAGCCATCGACGAAGTCAACGATATCCCCGGTTCGATGCGTGCGCAGGATCCAGCCAACGAGCGATGCGTCGATCCGTAATACCTGCTCGGCAAAAAACTGAAAGAGCAGCCGGCTCCAAAGCATGGGCACGGTAGTAGCGAGCAATATAAGAGCGCCGCGCCGCAACGGTGACACATGGGCGGTGTTGATGACATAGAGGCTGAGCGCAGTTACCGCCAGCCAGCTAAGAGGACCGATTGGTAGGAGGACGAGCAGGACAAAGATTGCTCCCAGGACGAGCTCTGAAGAACGAATCCCGATCGTTCGATCTTGAAGTACGAGAGAGACTCCAACGGCACACGATATCCAGACGACTACACTGATCTCAAAGGTCCCAAGAGTGGCCTCTACCCATCCATGCCGGTGCACCGACTGAATGACACGAGATGCAAGGCCACTTGCACAACCAAGAGCAAACAGGCCTGCAAAGAATTCACCGCGCGTCAGCTCCCTCGCGAGGCTCGATACGGAATCGTGAATAATAGGATTATCCGAAGCAGTCACGATCTAGCGCCTCTTGTCGCCTTAACTCCGTGGAAGGGTTTGGGCGGCAACGGCAGTTGAAATCGATAGGCTTTTTTCAAGGTATTCCCGCCTGGGTATTAAATAAAATTGGCAGTTGCATTAATTGGTGGAATTAATACTATAACTCCTGAAATAATATTTATATAGATATATAGAGAAAAAAATGGGGCGTGTCCGCGAGGTCGAGTTCGTCGGCGAAGTCGAATGGGATGGCAAGGCGCTCTTGGTCCAGGCGGTTACCGAATTTGGACACGTGCCATGTAGAATTCCTCGCGAGACGATTCACGCGCTTTGGCTCTATTCGGACGCTATCGAACGCGAGATCCGTTTGGAGCGGCACCTGATCCTGGAACGGCTCGCCCCGGCACTGCGCGCAAAAATCTCTACTCTAATAGCAAATGAGCCGGTGGACCTATGGCCGTCGGAGCTCAGCGACACGCGCTCTCAGGCGCTAGCGATCGCGCCATCCATTGATCAAGCGCTGGAGGTGCGCATGCAGGACGAGACCGAAAAGCAGCAACCGTCATAAGTGTGAGCTGCTGCTCTGGTTGGTCGATTTGGGCTATGTGCGGTGAATTGGTCTGTGGATTTGAATGACCGGTGGTGAGCGCAATGGATACTGACGTAGCAATTATCGGTGCCGGCCCTTACGGCCTGGCGCTCGCGGCCCATCTGCGCGCCGCGGGCGTCGATCATGCGATTTTTGGGCGTCCCATGGAGCTGTGGCGGCGGCACATGCCTGAAGGTATGCTGCTGAAGTCTGACGGCTTCGCTTCCAATCTCTACGATCCCCAGGACGAAATGACGCTGTCGCGATTCTGTCGGGAGCGCTCAATCGAATACAGCGACGATCGAATCCCTGTCCAGTTGAAGACCTTCATCGACTACGGGATGGCGTTCGCCAAGCGCTTCGCTCCAAACCTGGAGGAAACGACGATCTGCTCGGTTCGACATCATGGTAATGGGTTCGCATTCAACCGCGAGGATGGCGCGATGGTGCGGGCCCGACGCATCGTGGTGGCAACAGGCGTCGGCCATTTTCGCTATGTGCCGCCCCCCCTTGACGCGTTCCCTTCAGAAATTGTTTCGCACAGCCATGATCATCGCGATCTCAGCCGTTTCGCGGGCAGCCGCGTTGCCGTGATTGGTGGAGGTGCATCGGCGATCGATCTTTCGGCACTCCTAAAGGCGCGCGGTTGCGACGTCACGTTGATCTGCCGGCGTCGAAACCTGATGTTCGCGACCCCGCCGTCCGACACAAATCGTTCGTTGTGGCATCGCATCAGGCATCCCCGCTCTGGTATAGGCCCGGGTCTGAGGTCGCGGATGTGTACCGATGCGCCGCTGCTTTTTCGTATCATGCCCGACAACTTCCGCCGGGAAGTAGTTCGTCGCCACCTGGGACCGGCGGCAGGATGGCCGATGAAGGACATGTTTGTCGGTCACGTTCCTGTGCTGAGCGGCCGCGAGCTGGTGCATGCATCCATTTCCCGAGGATGCGTCCGCCTGGAGTTGCGCGACGGGTCTGGCGAGACCGCCTGCGTGGAGGCGGATCACGTGATCGCCGCAACAGGTTATCGCGTCGACATCCGGCGCCTCGACTATCTCGATGGTTCACTGCTGCCGCGCTTATCGCACACAGGTCAGGCTCCGTTGCTGTCGTCGCGTTTTGAATCGTCGATCAAGGGGCTCTTCTTCACCGGGCCAGCCGCCGCAAACAGCTTCGGACCGATGTTGCGCTTTGCTTTCGGTGCTGGATTTGCCTCGCGTCGTCTGGCGCCGTTCCTGAGTCGGGGGTCTCGCCTGCGATCACGCAATTACCCGATACCGCAGTTTGATGCGTGGGCGGAGAAATGACCGCAAGAGTCCTTCTCGCGCACAGCATGTTGTGGCCCAATGTCGCGCGATTAGCGATTGCGTTTCGGAAAGCAGGCTCTGCGGTAGACGTCGTTGCACCATCGGGGCACCCGGTTCATCGGATGCATTCCCCAAATCGAACATTCGAGTATCGGAGGACTTCGGCCCATGATTCGATCAAGGCCGCGATCGTTGCATCGCAGCCAGACCTGATTGTGCCATGTGACGATCGCGTTGTCGCTCATCTTCACAGATTGCACGACGAGGCGTCAGCGCTCTCCAATGAGGTCGACATGCGGCGCATTGCGTCGCTCATTAGAGCATCGCTGGGATCGCCGCTTTCTTACCCCGTCATTGTCCGACGTTCCTTCCTCTCCAATCTTGCGCAGTTGCCCGATGTTCACATCCCGCAAACCGCGGCCATCGATTCTATTGGGGACCTGTTCAACTGGGTTCGGCAGCACGGGCTTCCGGCTGTCCTGAAGCTCGACGGTAGTTCTGGTGGCAAAGATGTCATCGCGATTCGCAGGGCGAGCGAAATCGTACCTTGTTTTCTCAGGATGCGTCTTCAGAGGAGCTGGGTGCGTCGGCTAAAGTCGTTTTTGGTGAACGGCGACAGCGAGGCCCTTCTGGCGACCAAGAAGTCTTCGACGGGTCAAATTTGTGTCCAATCGTTTGTTACAGGACGCCTTGCAAACTGCACCGTGGCTTGCTGGCATGGCGATGTTCGCGGTTCGGCGGCCGTCGAGGTCTTGCAGCGTACCAGTGACTTCGGAGTGGCAAGTGTGGTTCGCCGCGTGAAAGGAGAGGCGATGATTGCTACTGCGCGCTCGATCGCGCGCCATCTCGACCTCTCGGGCATCTATGGATTCGACTTTGTGCTGGAAGATGGCACCCAGCAGGCAAAGCTAATAGAGGTCAATCCCCGGGCTACGCAAATCGATCATTTTCCGGGTTTCGATGGTCTTGATTTGCCATCGGCGCTGCTTGGTGCCATCTCGAACGAACCTATCGTCACCCCGGTCGATCATCAAATCGCGAACGAAGTGGCGCTGTTCCCGCAGGAATGGGGGCGCGACCCGGCGAGCAGATGGTTGTCGAGGGCCTATCACGACGTTCCGTTCGAAGAGCCGGAGTTTCTACGGTACTTTGGATACTATGGCAGGAAGAGTATCCCACCTCTCCTTGCTCGGCTGACCAAGCCGCTGCGGAAGAGTGGATAGGTGTCGCATGATGTCCATGCGGCACAGCAACTTCACTGGTAGCGCGCCTTATACTCCGCGCTGCCGTGTTGACGCCGAAGGTTGGTTGGCTCACCCCTTCTGCCGGCGCCTTCCACCCCGTTGAGCGATCAATAGGTCATCGAGCTTCTTGCCTGCTCGGAGTTGGGCTCTCAACCAGCGTGGCTGCTTTCCGCGCCCTGACCAGGTTTCGTCAGGATTCTTGGGATTTTGATATTTTTGAAGGACCGGCGGGTAGGGGCGGCGCACGCGCTCGGTCCGGGCATCGATCTCTCCGCCTTCGATCCTGCGCAGTCGCTCCTCGAGCTTGGCTTTTTCCGCTGCCATTCTACGACTGAGTACACTGGTGACCTCGTCAAAGAACTCCCAGAGCTCCGACGTAGGCATAGCTCCCCAGTCGCGCATCTCCATAGATCGTCCCCAACCTGATACCCCCAAAGGAGCAGGGGATTATCAGATCGTGCCGGGCTCGGGCAAGTGTGATCGGTGTCCCGAGGGGGCGCTAATACTTACGGAAAGCGCTAGGGCCGGCCGGAGCGAGCCCGTCGATTGAGGTGAGCCTTACCGTCATGTCGCCTGTTTGCTCGGCGCCTACCGAGCATTCGCTGCTCAGCTTCAAACACACGATTTCGCAGGGTCTGCAATTCGGTGAATTGAACTACGAGAGATTGGTGAGTCTGACGTAATACACCTAAAGGATACATCTGGACACCTACTCATTACGAAAGGAAGGATTGACCTCAGAACTGGCGCTGTCCTGCACGATGAAAGCGCTGTGGCAGGGAAATCGGAGCGCAAGATCTTGATTGAGAGGTTCAAGCCTCAACTGAGAAAATTGTTGAATAACCGAATTGTTAAATAGCTCCCCGTGACATCAATGCCTCCCTATGTTGACGATCCGAGCGTGGATTTCTGAATGTCAACCCTGTACGGATTAGTATGACTATTTGGGTGTGTAACTTGATCCTCGAATGGCAGCTCGGCGCCTTGAGAAGATTGTAAGGGCTCACAGGATTGAATTGAACCTTAGATGGCCGGCTTGAATATCCCTATATATCGTTGGTTATAGGCGGCAGATGTGACCAAGTGATGCTGGTTATCGTGACAACACACCAGGCGTGGTTCAAGTTTTGACATTTTAAAGGCGAACACCTAGGATTTAACTACCAAAACGTGCTGAAGTGTCGCGGCTTTTTGCGATAATGTGGCCCTGATGCCGCGGCCGTACTCTATCGGAGCTGTTTTCGCTCGCCGCAAGAGTTAACATAATCCCACCATTATTAGTTGTTTGGCTCGTCAGGAGCGGGGCTAGCTTTCTGCAAAGTTAGTTAATTTTATGTCGGCGCTTTAGAAAAAGTTTTGCCCGATTGGACTAATCTGCCCCGCTGTCGGTTTCTATCGAGATAGGCTGAGGACCGCATGCGGCGCACCACGCTGATTATTGCTGACCGGCATCCGATTGTCCGGGAAGGGCTAGCTAGCGTTCTAGCGGCGCAGCTCGACTTCACGATCCTTGCAGCATGCGAGGATGGGGTCAGCTGTATCGAAGCAATGCGCCGTTACATGCCTGATATCGCAATTCTGGAGCCATTGATGCCCGACATCGGCGGGCGCGAAATACTTGCACTCGTAAAGTCCGAAGGACTGGCTACTCGCGTGATATTCTTCACCACGTCTGCGGAGCGCAGCACCATGACTGCGGAGGGGGTCCACAGCGTACTCACCAAAGACGCCGACCCTGAGATGCTGCTCCGGACCTTGCGACGGGTTGCGCAAGGTCTACCGTCGCCGGTCACCTCGCGCGAGGAGGTGGAACAGCAGGGTGAAATAGGCTCGGAGAAGCCTCACCGACAATTAACCGAGCGCGAACGCCAGATCATGCGACTCGTATCTGAAGGATTGTCGAACAAGGAGATTGGGCGGCGTCTCAATGTTGCTAATGGGACCATTAAGGTCCACCTTCATCATATTTTCCAAAAGCTCGACATCTCAAACCGCACCGTTCTCGCGGCTTTGGCGATCTCGCGGCACGAGACTCGCCTCGCGCCTCTCGAGACTGACCCCTACGACTCGCCGCAGGACAACTGTGCCAGCACGAAGTGAGGACCAGGAACCCGCGCAGTTCGCGATCGCATAGGTCTGCCCGAGGTCCCATCGTCGCTCTGGTCGCCTCATTCCTCTCCGCGTCGCATTGCGGCTTTTCTTGTGTCTTGGCTGTCCAAGAAGTGTGCTGAGCCGAGTCCGAAAAGGCGTGAGACGCTCGGATGTACGGACCCGGAGGGAGCACGGTTTAGGCTTTCTTAACCATGGCTGGCCGATGCTGCTGGCCGGAATGCCTTCACGTGGGATGGCCCAGATGTTCCAGCTATTCCTGAGAGCGCGCGCACAAAATCTACTGAGACTTCGCCGCGATGAGCAGCGCTTCAGGGCGCGCTCTGTCGAGCGCGATGCCGAAACGGATCGAGCAAGGATCGCGTCGATCATGGCGGCGATCGATGCCGCCCTGCAGGATGCTGTGAGAGAGCAGGGCGGACTAAACCGGCGCGTTGACGACGCGCTCGCTCGCGCGTCTGTTACGTTCGGCAACGGCACCGACGAATATCTGGAACGTGAGCCCCTGGACAATTACCATCAGGACCTGTTCGCGTCCGAAATCTCCAACGGTCAGCGGCGGCTCAAGGATTTGGCTGCGACAATCTCGCATCTGAAGTTCGTTAAAGCTGCGATGCTGACCCGTTTCCCGGACTTCAAGTCACCTGCGCTCACTTGAGTGCCGGTCCGAGAGTCCAGGCCTCTGGGGCCTCCCGTGCCGACTTAGCAGAGATAAAGGCGCCGATCGGGGTTCATGCGATGGTTACCGCAAGCGGCGCTCCAAAGTGATTTGGTCGTGTGGCCTTCCAGTTCACCCAAGGCTAACGAAAACTGATCCGGCTGGAGCAACCGCATTCCTCAGAGCGTGCGCTGGCGCGAGGGCCGCTGCGGCAGGATCGCTTCGGTTTTCGGTGAGGCGGCATTTGGTCATTTGGACCGCCGACACTTTTTGCTATGTTCCACGAGAAAACTCTCCGAGAACTGATGGAGCTGCCTGGTGATTCTCAACATCTCGCGCAAGGCGATTGGATTTGCATTTGTCCTGACGTTGGTCGCGCCCGCGGCTGCTTCGGCGATTACCGCGGAGGTGGCGCGCACGTGCGATGCGGCCGTAGCCAAAGCCTTTCCGCCGAGGCAGATCGGCAATCCCGCCGCAGGCAGCACCAAGGGAACGGCCAAGCAGCAGCGCGACTACTTCAACAAATGCGTTGAGAACAACGGCAAGGTCGACGACGCGCCGGCGGACACACCGAAAGACAGCAAGGCCGCCAAGTAGTTGGCATGGCTAGCTATCGTCGCGGCGGACAGGGCGAATAGAACGCGCCGTTGATCGCGTTGATGCGCTCAACACACTGGTTCGGGTCGGTCACGTCACCGGCCACGGTGAAATCATAGCCCATGCCTTTGACCACCACGATGTAGCGGCCTGGCGAGAGCGTGAAGCCGTCCTGCTCTGGCTGCAGCAACAGCATCCTGGGTTGATCCTCGACGGGACCGACCTTGTAGGGGAAGGACATGCTACGGATGACCCAGGAGTCGCCGGCATTCACCATCGCCGCCTTCCCCGTGGCATCGACACCCATGGAGCGTGAAACTTTTGCGACGACCCGGACTTCCGTGCCGGCGGCGTCGATGCCTCCATCTGGCCTGAACACGATGAACTTGACGTCTCCGCTGGTTACCGTGGTTGCGCTGGGCGTGGTGATCGCGGCCGAAATCGCAACGCGGCGATCGGGGATCTTGCCGGGCACCATCTTCAGCTCTTGAAGCTGGCCATCGCTTAAAACGTAAACGCCAAAGGTGACCGGTAAAGGCATCGCGGGAGGCGCGGGCTGGGGCACCTCCTTTTGTACGCCCGAAAGCCGCTCGGCGCTTTCGCTCGCAGGTGGGGCGGGTGCTGGTTGGGGTTGCGCGGCCGTGGAAGAGCGCTGCGATAGCGCGGCGAATTGCGTTCTGACCCGCGGCCAAGACGCGATGATAGTGCCAACAATCGCAACGAGCAGGAGGATCGCGGCGAGGCGGACAACGAAGTTGATGTTTCCGGCTCGTTTGGGCCGGTCGGCTAGCCGTGGGGGAGAAGCCGCAACGGAAGGACGTGGTGTCTCTCCTTCGACCTTAGGGAAGGAGGCAGGAAAGCCTTTCGTGGCCGGAGGCAATGGGGATGCGCCATCCGGCGGAACCGGCGCATCGTTGCGCGCGAAGGACTGCTCAACGTCTTGAAAAGCGCGTTCCAGGACCTGCAATACCTCACGAGACTCGCGAGCGTCTGCGTGCGTGAACTGTTCCAGGAGCTTGAGACGGGCGAGCTCATAGACCATGTTCCGCATCTGCTGTGGGTCGGTCGAGATGGAGCGGACCCGTTCGGAGAGGACACGAACGAACTCGGCCCTGATCGCCTGCGTCTTCGCGGTCGTGTCGGTGGTATCGCCGGGATCGGTCATCAAGCCGATCAAGTAGCGCGGATGACGCTCGTTCGCTAGGTTTTTGCGCGCAACGGGCCCACATCACCGAAGCACTACCGGGACAATTAGGTCCGCCAAGACGCTTGCTTTTGCACAGAAACCTGTGACACTTCCGGAAAATGTCTATTACCGGTGCTCGACCATGCGCGTCATCCTGCCAGCTCTCACGCTTTCGGCCCTTCTGATGCAGCCTGCCTTGGCGCAGGGCGTGAAGGATCCGGCCAACGTGACCAGCACCAGCATCGTGACCACGAGCACGAACAAGACGCAGACGACGCAGAGCCCATCGCGGCCGACGGCGATCCGAAACCTTACGACCGGTAGCTTGCCCGTCGGAATGGCGGCTCAAGGGGTTTGGAAAGATGGCAAGCTGGTTGCCGTGCCTCGGTAATCGGCCCCAATGAGCGTGAAGGAGCCCTGAAGGAACAGTGGCTGCCTCCCCGACGTTCTTGCTCGGGAGATATTGTGATGAACCGTGTCATTCTGGTCGTGGTCGCGCTTGTCAGCCCGGTGGGCGCCGTCTCCGCTCAGGGGGTCAACGACCCCTCGACGCCTAATCGCAACGTGATCATTGTCAACCCGTCCCAGCCCGCGTCCCCGAACGCAACCCCGAATATTCCGAGCCGGATCCAAGCTCCGCTTACCAGGGGCGGTCGCGCTGTGCCGTACTACGGAAACAGGACGCGGGGTAGCGCCTCAAGCCGGCGGTAAGGCGCCAAAGCCCGGCCCCGTTCCGCAAAAGGGAGCGCGGCTGCGAAAAACAGCCCGAGCCATATGAATTGAAAGACAAGGTTGCCTGCGAATAGCCCTTCTTGCAATCAAGTACGAGGTGAGCTCGAATTGAGGCGCTCGTCCATCTTGTCCGTGGCCCCCATTCTCCAGGAGCTGTGACGTTGCAGACCGCTCACCACATCGGCGCGGTTTTCGCGCAGGGAAGACATGGCTCCCGCAGCGTTGCCGTTGTTGTCATCCTTGCTGTCGGGCTTCTTCAATCGCTGCCCGTCTGCTTGGCGCAGGACGAGCCCGGGCCAACGCTCAACGATTTTATCTCGCCGGGTCCGCCCGAGCCCTCGCGCGACGAATGGCGGCAACGGGTTGAAGAGGCAAAGCGGCGGGCAAAGGACGTCGCGCGCGAGCGTCGCGAACGTCCCGAGCTCAATGCGCCGATCCCAGAGGATCCCGATATCGTCGCAAGCGAGCGCGTCCTCAACGACGAAAGCTTGCAGCGCGGTGACATCGTCAAGACCAAGAAGGGCATGTTTGTTTATCAGGGCGGATCGGACCAGCCCCGGCGCGAGGAGGATTTCGTTCCGATGGCGCCAGGATCCAGGCGCTGAGAGCCGGGGTAGATGAACAAAGCGCGATGAGATTGGGATGAATCGTCATCACGCTTAAGGTTATGATTTGGCATCTCCGCGCAGCGTTCCGCGTTTGTCGTGAGGGAAAACCGCTTCACACTTTTCCGGATCGCGCTCTAGTATTTTTTCAGCAATGCGTTGAACTTGGGATCGATGGTTTGGGTCGCTCTGAGCAGAAGCGATTTCCCTTCTGGGGATGCTTGCACATACACGGCGATCAAGGGCGCATCGAAGCGTGCGCGGCTCGCGAGCGCCGAGCGGATGTCTGATTGGGCCAAGAGCCGAACTTCCTCGTCAGATGCTGCCGAGGTCGATGTCACGGTCTGAAGCCTGGAAAATGCTACGTCCACCGGGACCGTGCCGGTCAAATAGGACATCTTCAGCGATGCTGTCGCCGGTTCGCGCATTTCGGCTTTCAGCGTTCCTAGCGCCAGCCAAAGTGCGGGTCGGATCGGAGAGATCTTGAGCGCCGCGGTTAAGGCGCCTTGCGCCGACTTGTTGTCCGTGGCCCGAGCGTTAGCGTCGCTGGCCGGATGGTGGATGACCTGAGCTGCCATCCGCGCGGCCTCACTCGCCAGCAAGTCGCCATCAAACGACACCAGCCGCGCAAAGCTGCCGCCAGATGATTCGTTGGCGTTCGTCGGCGCGAGGGGGCCCGCGAATACGTCGCTGGCGCGGAATCTCTGCGGCACAACATCACCATAGAAACTCAACCCGGCGTAAAGGATCAGCACCGTTGCAATGCAGATACCAAGGCCGCGAAGCCATTTCGTCGAGTGCATGAGATGAACTCTAAGTAACTAATTTTTGCGGCGAGCCCGAATGTGTAGAGCCAACCGCTAGAGCGCAAGCAGACTATCGCCTTGGATCGTCAGCAAGGTCAAGTTGCCCGTGGCGTAGGCGCCGGTATCGATGTTGATGCGGTTCGCTCGGATATCCGGCGCGCTGACCGGCGTGTGGCCGTGGACGACATACTTTCCGAAGCGCTCCTCGGAGGCGAGGAATTCTTCTCGGATCCAGAGCATGTCTTCGTCGCGTTGTCGCTCGAGCGGGACACCCGGCTTCACACCGGCGTGGACGAAGAAGAAGTCGCCACAGGTGAAGGAGGATGGGAGCTGCCGGAGAAACGCCAGATGCTCGGGCGGAATAGCGCGCTTCAGCCGCTCGATCAGCTCGACCTGCTCCTCTGCGCTGGGATTCATGGTGGGCGTGATGCCGTAGGAAACCAGCGTGAGCAGGCCGCCATAGTGGCGCCATTCCTGCAATCGGGCCGGGTCCTTCAACACCTCGAGCAGGAAGATCTCGTGGTTACCTTTCAAGCACACCGTCTCATGGGTCCTTGAGCGATCGATCAAAAGGTCGAGCACCCCGCGCGAGTCAGGACCGCGGTCGACATAGTCGCCAAGGAAGACCTGGATGGCGCGCCCGGGCGCGGAGCGTGCAAGATCTGCATCAATCACGGTTAACAGGGATTGAAGCAGATCGGAGCGACCGTGCACGTCGCCGATCGCATAGACGCGGACGCCATCGGGAAGCCGGGGCTTGGTCTTCTTACGTAAGCGTCGGGAAAGGCCCATTTGGTCGGTCGAATCGCCTGTTTCTTGAGCTGCGCAAATCATCGTGCTCTTAGCAGAGCAAGTGTCCACTCGGTATTGTTAATTGTTTCAGAAAGCGTCGCCTTGAGTTTGATTCAATGGCGACTGCCCCGGTGAGCCGTATTTCAAGACGCCTTTTGTAGGGTCTCCCGAAGAAAAACGGGGGGCGCACAGTGCGCAAAGTAGCAAAATTCCTAACCGTTGCAGCCGCCGTGTTCGGGGCTGCGATCGGGGTTCAGCAGAGTGCCAAGGCGGCCTTCGTCTCCGCACCGATCAACCTGCGCGGGGCCATTCAATACATCAAGTTCGATCAGCCGACGCTGGCGCCCATGGCATTCACGATGTTCTGCTTGAAGTACGGGAACGAATGCAAGCCGCCTCGCATGGTGTTCAGGGGCGGTCGGCTGAAACTGACGCCCCAGCGCGTGGCACAGCTTCAGGACGTGAACCAAGAGGTCAACGCTGCGATCCGGCCCGAGCCCAATCTGGAGGGTCTGCGCGGCGAGAAGTGGCTGCTGCACCCGACCAGCGGCGACTGCAACGACTACGCTGTGACAAAACGCCACGATCTGATCGCAAAGGGCTGGCCGGCCCGCTCGGTTTTGCTCAGCGAGGTCGTGACCACCTGGGGCGAGCATCACCTTGTCGTCGTGGTGCGCACCTTCTCTGGCGACCTCGTGCTGGACAATCTCACCTCGCACATCCTGCCGTGGTCGAAGAAGCCCTATCGTTGGGTGCGTATTCAATCGCCGAAGAACCCGAACTATTGGGCATCCTTGGGGGATCGCAACGTCTGAGGCTCTGGCTGCTAGCGTGAGCTGATGCTTTGCGACAGCCCAAGGCCTACCATCACCGAGAGGCAAAGGATTGCTGCGGGGTGCAGCAGGCCGGGACTTGCGAAGCTCTCGACAAGCGCGAAGCAGAGGCAGGCCGCGGAAGCCGCGGGGAAGAACGAGTCGCGACCTCGCTCCAAGGCACCTAAGAAAAGCCGCGCCAACAGCACGCTCGCTACGACAATAGCGGCAGCAAGGCCAATCCACCCCATGTCGATGAAAATGGCGGCCGCTACCGAGGGCGGCCGCAATGCCTCACCGGGGTCGCTCTGATAGATCCTCGCTACGGCCGCAAAGCTGCCTGCACCTGCGCCGAACCAGCGAGTATCCGCCAGCATCCGCTCGAGTGTGGCTCTGGTTTCGCCCGGGAGCTCGGAGACCAACCGCAGCAAGGCGGATCCCGAGCTCTTCTCGAACACGAAGCCCAGCACGATGCCTGTGCCGATGAGAGCCGCAATTGACAGCGCTGTGGCCGCGATGGTCGACAGGTCCAGGCGTCGAATGATCAGGATGAGCACGAACAGCACAAAGCCGAGGCTGGCCGCAACGGCGCTGTTCGTGTTCGAAAATCCAAAGATGGCGAGCGCGTTGATCAGCGCGGCGATCAGGCCGCAAGCTCCCACAGCGAGGGAGCGTGAGAGGGGGTGACGCGTCTCGGCGCGCTCTGCCGCCAATTGCATGACGGCAAGGTTGAGCAGCAAGCCAAAGCCGGCAAGACTGGTTGCGAGTCCCGCGGGCGATGCGTCGCCCAAGGCTGGCGATATGCGGTGCAGATCCAGCGTCAGCGCGGATAGCGTGGTGATCCCGCTCAAGACGAACAGGATCAATTCGGCGCGGCCGCGATCGCGCGCTACTACGATGGTCACGCCGAGCAGCGAAACAGCCGCAAGCGAAACGAGCAGGGCATTCAACGTCAGGCCGAAGTCGGCGGTGATAGGTCCGAGAGCAAGGCCGCCCACCGCGTCATGGACGCCGGCCCAGATCGGGTGCGCTACGCCAAGCGGCACTGGGATCATCTGCAGCGCGATAGCGGCGGGTATTGCGACCAAAACCCAACCGACCCACGAGCTCGCCCGCAGGTAGTGTTCGTAGTCGGCCTTTCCTGCATTGAGCGAGGCAGCAAGCAGGCTGACGCTGGCTGCCGCGATCCCGAGCTGTGCACCGAACCTGGCGCCGCCGATTTCGAGGATGGTTGCCGAAGCAATGGATAAGATGAGGGCAAAATAAGCGAGGGACAACCGGCGCGCTCGAACAAAGGCCTGAAACAGTGAGGCCACCATACAAGCCGTCAGCCCCATTTCAAGCGGGCGGCCCCATCACAATGCGCCATCAGGCGCGGATGGTGTGGATGGAATTTGCAAATCGCGTGGGAAGACCTTCAGATCGTGCGGAGGGGAAGACTTCAGCGCGCGGTTTTCAGCGGCCGCACGAAGACGCGGGAGGCACGCGCCGCGGCCAGCCAGAAACGCGCCAGCGATCCAAACAGATACCCGCCCTGAAGCGCGGTTGCGCACAGTGCGAAATCCTTCAACCCCTCAAGAAATGCGATTTGAGCGATCATACCGATCGGGATGGCGATCAGCCCGATCGCGAGCGTCAACGGCAGGAGTACCAATACGCGGAAACGCTGGCCCAACACCGCTCCCACGAGAAAACTAAAGATCAAGAACTCAGCCATCCGAAACACTCCCCGTGCTCCGGACCCTAAGGTTCCAGACCCTAAGACACCCTTAAGTCGTATGGCTAAACTTGGCCTATTGGCCGCAATTCGTGAGCAGCGAATTAAAGGCCTCCCGCAACCCATTCAGGGCAACCAGACCTTTGATTTCGCTGCCGCTTTCTTTTTCTTTGACCGTGACGGTCAGCGAGGCCGTCACCTGCCACTTGCCCCCGGCGAAGGCGGCGACTTCGTCGGGCAGCAGCACGGCAACGCCGGCGCCGGCCATGCTGGCCTCAAAAGTCTGGGAGCCGCCTGAGGCCGAGGTGATTGTCACTTGGGGGCGGCTTCGGGGTGGGAGGGGGCGGATCAACGCGACCAGCACGTCGATCTTGCCCTTCGGCGCACAGCGGACGATCAGGCCGGCAAAGTCGAGATCGGATTGAGTCGTGTCGGCCGTCTTCATGATGGCGGCGAAGCTTTCCCCCTCCTTAGCCCCCTGCGTCCGGGTGAATTTCCAGGTGGAGGAGGGGGCGGCCGGCGCGGCAATTGAAAAGACGCAGGCGGAACCCAAGGCCGGAGGGCCGCTCTGGCAGCGGTTCCCGACGGGAGCCCCCTGCGGGATCGATAGCAGCGGTCCGAGCAAGGCAATGGCAAAAACGGGCACGGGGACTCCCATCAGTTGAACGGTTCGGACTTCTATCAGGACGGCCACGGATTTTGCAGCGGCCCCACATCGGGCACGCTGCCCACCGATCGAGCAAGAAAGTTACACCAAATGGTCACAAAGGCTTAGCTGGAGTTCCTAAGAGTTGCCTGCAAGCAACAGTCGTCGCCATAACGCTTGCGAAACGGCGTGGAACTCTTGTCGCACCGCCCAACCCGCCGTACCACTTCAGGGGTAAATGGGGACTATGTGGGCGCGATTCATGCATTCCTTTGCCAAGACTTTTGTATTCAAGCCGGCGTTTTTGGCGGTGGCTTTGGCGCTAGGCGCCTGTTCGACCAATCCCGGTTCGGGACCTCTCACGGATGACGTTAACAATCACATTCAGACGGCCAGCGCGCCGGAGTATGAACTCGTCCCGCTGAATCCGGCCACGGTCAAGATCCTGCACACTCACGAGCCCAAGGGGCTTGCAGGTGCGTTCACAGACAAGCGGCCGCCGGCCAGCATCGTGTTCGGCATCGGCGACGTCGTCAGCGTCACCATCTTCGAAGCCGCTGCAGGCGGTCTGTTCATCCCGGCGGAAGCCGGCGTTCGTCCCGGCAACTTCGTGACGATCCCAGATCAGACCGTCGACAATGACGGCTTCATCACAGTGCCCTATGCCGGTCAGGTGAAGGCGGCGGGCCTCACCGCAGTCCAAATCCAGCGTTCGATCGTTGAGAAGATCGCCAACCGCGCCATCGAGCCGCAGGTTGTCGTGGCGATGTCCTCGCAGCGGACGCAGCTCATCAGCGTGCTCGGTGAAGTCAATACGCCGACCCGTTTCCCGGCGAGCGCGGCGGGCGCGAAGGACAGGGTGCTTGACGCCATCACTCGTTCCGGCGGCATCAAGGGTCAGGGCTTCGAGACCTGGGTCATGCTGGAGCGCCAGGGCAAGCGCGCCACTGTGCCGTTCGAGAACCTGGTCATGGCGCCTGAGAACAATATCTACGTGCGTCCTGACGACAGCATCTACGTCTATCGCGAGCAGCAGAAGTTCCTGGCGTTCGGTGCTAGCGGGCAGAGCGGCGAGTTCAACTTCGACGCCTGGCGCATCAATCTCGGCGAAGCGGTCGGTAAGGCCGGTGGTCTCCTCGACGCTCAGGCCGATCCGGCTGCCGTGTTCCTCTATCGTCGCGAGCCGCGTGAGGTTGCTGCCCAGCTCGGCGTCGACGTCAACAAATACACCTCTGATACGATCCCGGTCATCTTCAACGTGAACTTCCGTGATCCGGGCGGCTTCTTCCTCGCCACCAAGGTCATGATGAAGAACGGCGACATCATCTACGTCTCGAACTCGCGCAACGTCGAAGTTGCTAAGTTCCTGACCTATCTGCGGGTGATCATGGCGACTGGCTCTGATGCGGTGAACCTCGCCAACGACACGCTGATCTTCCGCAACAACATCAAGTTGGCGCCGTAAGATCGGCCCGATACGAACGAGAAGAAATGGCACCGGGCTTTCCCGGTGCCATTTTTGTTGAGGAGGCGGTTCGCTGAACTTAAGGGAAAACACATGCAAGGCTGGTTGCCGGGCCGCGCGCTTGTCGTGATTGCCGCTGCGCTTTGGCTCGGCGGCGGATCGGCGTGGGCTCAAACGAGCCTTGGTACGAGCTTTGGCGTGCGCCATCGGATCGATGTGATCGTTTCAGCTGAGCCGAACGCGTCGATTCTTAGAGACCTACCTGGTGCGAAGGGATCGCTGTCGTTTACGGTGCGCCTGTCCGCCAATTCGAAAGAGAGCCGGTTTTTCGGTATGCTGCGGCCATCCTTTTCCGATATCGTGCTCCCTGACACCGCCGGCCAACCGCTGGTCAAGCAGACGAAGATCTGGGAGGAGGACGCGTGCCATCAGCGTCGGGGCTTGCCAAAGGTCACGGTCACCCAGCTTGCGGGAGACTTTGGCGAGGGGCACAAAAGAATAGAGATTTCCGCGATCAACCGCCACATCGGGCTTCTGGTGCCGCCGGACGAGCTCACCCCCGGAATCAAGCTCGAGCCGTCAAGCGATGATGGCGGCTCGTTCTTTGCCTTTCGGGCGCAAACCAGAAACAGCCGTTTGAACGTTGATCTGAAGATCTATCCGATTGATTGCGTCCTCTAAAGGAGAGGCCTTGCCGTAACGAGGATGCGTCTTGGCTCGCTGAACATCCGCTGGTCTTGGAGTCTTCCGGCCACCTTTATCCTGTTCTTCGTCGTGGCCGGCGCGCCGTTCCCATTCGGCTCGACCAACGATCTCTCGATCGCGTTCTGGTGCCTCTGTCTTGGCGTTGCTCTTAGTGTGGCGCCGACGCGCGATTTGCGAAGGCCGCACCTGTGGATGATCGCCGGCATCGCCGTCGTGATCGCTGCCTACGCATTCGTGTTGCACGAGCAGCTCTCGGATCACCCCTGGATCGCGCCGTTTCATCCCATCTGGAAGCAGGCGTCCGACCTCCTGGGCCAGGAGATCGCCCCGTCAGTGTCCATCGTGAAGAACGAGGCCTTCTTCGCGCTCGGCGCGCCGCTTGCCAACATCCTGGCGATCCTGCTTGGGATCACCGTCGGGGCAGACCGCGAGCGGGCGCGCCGCATGCTCTGGGTGATCGCCATCTCAGGCGCCGTCTACGCGCTCTATGGTGTGGCCTCGTTCCTGATCGAGCCCACCATGATCCTGTGGCGGGACAAGACCGCCTATCTCGGCAGCGTTACCGGCACCTTCATCAACCGCAACACCGCGGCGGCCTATTTCGGCTCGGCCGCTGTGGTCTGGATGCTGCTGATTCTGGAGGATGTCCGCCGCCGCGTTCCTGAGCGACGCCTCGACTGGAAACGTCTCTCGCGCGATCTCGCCGAGATTCCGCCACGGGAAATCCTGCCGCAGCTTCTCGCTTTGCTGGTCTGTTTGATGGCGATGTTCATGACCGGCTCGCGCGCCGGCGTCGGCCTGTCGCTGCTCGCCATGATCGTGTCGTTCACGATCTTCTTGAGAAGAGACTTGCCGCCGCGGACGGGGATCTGGATCTCGCTCGGCTCCGGCGTGGTGGTCGCGCTCGGCCTGATGCAACTGCTTGGCGGGCGGGTCTCGAGCCGCTTTGATAGCCAGGGCCTGGTCGATGAAGGTCGCGTGGAGGCTTGGAAGTCGACCTTGCGAATCATCGCCGACAACCCGTGGTTCGGCACCGGCATGGGCACCTTCCAGTGGGCCTTCCCGCCCTATCGCAGCCCGAACATTTCGATACGCGGCATCTGGGATGCGGCGCATTCGACTCCGCTTGAGCTCGCCTCCGAAGTCGGCATCCCCATGGCACTTTTGGTGGCGACGGCCTGGATCATCATGTCTGTGATTCTGGCAAAGGGCGTGTTCGGACGACGGCGCGATGTCATCATCCCGCTTGCGGCCGCGGCGACCGCGACGCTGTCGCTGCTGCATTCGTGCCTCGACTTCACGCTCCAGGTCCCCGGCTACAGCATTCCGTTTTTTGCGCTTTTTGGCGCGGGGCTGGCGCAATCCTTGCGCTCGGGCGAGGCTCGGCCGGAGGTTGAGGCGCAGGTTGCAGGAGGCTCCCAGCGTGCGCGGGATGAGAAGACGAAAAGGGGTGTCCCGGCGCGTGCCTGATGTTCACAAAACTGTCTATTTTTGAAGCAGTTGCCGCCTTAACGAAGTTTTCAGTATGAGTAGACAGCCGAGGGTTGTTCGGCTAGGTTCCGCGCTGCACGCGTCATTTGCCCGCGGCAGGGGGCAAGCTGATATTTTTGGAGGGTCTAATTATGCGCGCGATTCGTTTTGCGCTTCGCTTGGCTGCGGCCGCGGCTCTGGCCGCAACGATTTCAACGGCCGCGAGCGCTGCCGTCTATCCGCCGCAGCGTCAGCTGCCGGCCCAGGTCATCTCGGATTTCAAGAGCGCGCCGAGCAGCCTGTTGCAGCAATTCCCGACCGGCGGTGCGCAGATGATCTCGCGTGTGCGCGATCTCGGCGCCTCGGATCCCTCGACGCTCAACGCCCTGATCGGGCTGCTTAAGGATTCCGCGACGACGAAGGACCAGATGCGCGCGATCGTCGCCGGTCTCGCCCAGGTCGCCCGCATGGCCGCGCAGAGCGACCAGGCCTTTGCAACCGAAATCCAGAACGCAATCGCCGGCACCAACAGCGCCGACGTGATCGCCGCCTACCAGGCCGCAACCGGCGATGTCGCGATCGCGGCAACCGGCGGTGGCGCCGGCGGTGGTGGCTCCGGTGCAGGCGGTTCGACTGGATCGAGCGGCTTTGCGTTCGGCGGATCGAACGGCGGCGCCTCCTCGTTCGGCGGCCTGCACTACGCGACCTCAGGCTCGAGCATGGGCAGCGGCTCGGTGGGCGGCACGACGAGCAGCACCAGCCCACGTCGCTGAGCTGCAGCCAAGTCTGACGCGGTCCAGCCGATCGCGCATCATCATCTGATCATGAAGCGGCGCTTTCCGAGGCGCCGTTTCGCATTTCCCGTTAAGCTTCGTGCAAGATGTAATGTGCAGATCTCGTTGCACTGCATCAATTGAGTTCAGCCGCGGCCGCTAGCATGCTATGTGCATGTCGGTTCTTTGCCCTTTGAGTACCTTCGCTCACGTAACCGTCTTTGGTCGATGCGTTCTCCAGAATTGATGGGAGGATGCTTTCAGGAATTGCGCAATGCTGCAGGTGAATAAGCCGACGTCGGAGATCAACCGGGATCTCGCCGAGGACGGCGGCTCCCCGTCCCCGATCCTCACCCCTTATCTCGAAATTATCCGCCGGCAATTCCCGACCATTGTAGCAATCGTCTCGGCCTGCGTGATCCTGGCGCTCATCTATCTCTTTACTGCCGCACCGCAATTTACCTCGAGTGCCTCGATGGTGATCGACACCCGCAAGGTGCAGTTGTTTCAGCAACAGTCGGTGCTCGGCGACATCGCAGTCGACTCTGCCACGGTAGAGACCCAGGTCGAGATTCTAAAATCCGAGAACATAAGCCTCGCGGTTATCCGCGACCTGCACCTGATCGAGGATCCCGAATTCACCGGGAGCGGCGGTGGGCTGTTTGGCGCTGTTATGGATTTCATTGGCGGTCTCTTTTCCGACGGGCAGGCTTCGTCCGAATTCGAGCTAACCCGCAAGGCGCTGGAGCGTTTCGAGAAAAACCGCACCATCAAGCGCGTCGGCCTCACCTACGTCATGGAAATCGGCTTCACCTCACTCGATCCGCAGAAGGCGGCAAAGATCGCCAACGCGATCGCAGATGCCTACATCGTCGACCAGCTCGAGGCGAAGTACCAAGCGACCCGTCGCGCCAGCGTCTGGCTGCAGGACCGCATCAAGGAGTTGCGCACGCAGGCGTCCGCCGCGCAGAAGGCGGTCGTCGATTTCAAGACCGCCAATAACATCGTCGATACCGGCGGGCGGCTGATGAACGAGCAGCAGCTTGCGGAAGTGAACAGCCAGTTGGTGCTGGCACATGCGGCCACCGCCGAGGCCAAGGCGCGGCTCGACCGCATGAACGACATCCTCAAGCAGGATATCCCGGACGCCAACGTGACCGACGCGCTGAAGAACGACACCATTGTCAAGCTGCGCGCGCAATATGTCGACATGGCCTCCAAGGAATCGATCTGGTCAACCAAGTATGGCTCCGATCACCTCGCCGCCGTCAACTTGCGCAAACAAATGGCGGAGATCAAGAAGAACGTCACGGACGAGCTGAAGCGCATCCAGGAATCCTACAAGAGTGAATACGACATCGCGGTGACTCGCGAGGAGAGCATCAAGTCCAGCCTCAACAACGTCGTCTCAGAATCGCAGCTCACCAACCAGGCGCAGGTGCAGCTGCGCGAGCTCGAGAGCAACGCGCAGTCCTATCAGGCGATGTATGACAATTTCCTGCAGCGCTACATGGAAAGCGTGCAGCAGCAGTCCTTCCCGATCACCGAGGCGCGCGTGATCAGCGCGGCGACAACGCCGCTGAAGAAGAGCTCCCCGAAATCGCTGATTATCCTTGCGGGCGGCCTGCTGGGTGGTCTGATGCTCGCCTTCGGTTCAGCGATGGCCCGCGAGTACAGCGACAAGGTGTTCAGGACCACCGGGCAGGTGGAGGAAGTCCTGGGTGCGAACTGCATCTCCATCCTGCCGGCGCTCGGCAACACAGCCTCCGCGCAGGGGCTGGGAGAAAAACTGCTGGGTAGTAAGCTTGTCAGGAAGAACAACCCAGAGCCCGATCTCTTGCGCTATGTCGTCGACAATCCGCTGTCCCGCTTCTCGGAAGCGATCCGTTCGCTGAAGGTGGCGGTGGATCTGAATTCGATCGTGCGCGAAAACCGCGTGCTCGCGGCGATCTCAACGCTTCCGAACGAGGGCAAGAGCACACTCTCGACCAATCTCGCCCAGCTCATGGCGCATGGCGGGGCGCGCGTCATCCTGCTCGATGCCGACCTGCGCAACCCCTCGCTGTCACGCGCGCTGGTGCCGGACGCTAAGATCGGCTTGGTCGACGTCATCGCGCAGAGGGTGCAGCTTGAGGATGCGCTGGTTGTCGATTCCGTGACCAAGCTCGCGATCCTACCAGCGGGTACCACCTCGAAGCTGCTGCACACCAACGAAATTCTTGCCTCCAAGGCGATGCATGCGCTGATCACCCAGCTCCGGTCGAAATACGATTACGTGGTTTTGGACATGCCTCCAATGGCCCCGGTGGTCGACGTGCGCGTCACCTCTTCCTTCGTCGATTCCTACGTGTTTGTGGTGGAATGGGGCAGGACCAATATCGACGTGGTCAAGCACAATCTGCGGGGCTCGCCGGAAATCCAGCACAAGCTGCTTGGCGTGGTTCTGAACAAGGCCGACACTAAAGCGCTCGCGCGCTACGAGTCCTATCACGGCCGCTACTACTATCAGAAGTATTACGCCCGTTATGGGTATGTCGAATAAACGTTGCTTCGCCAACTGGAGTTTGCGCGCATTTGTGCTGCCGTTCGGCCTCGTCGCCGTGCTGTGGCCCTTGCTGGCGTTTCCGTATTTCTTAAGAGCTGCTCCGGCCCGAGACTTGACTGCCCGTATCATTGCAGATGATCGGTTCAAACCAGGCATTCTCGTGAACGCGCTCACGGCGATTGAGTCGTCTACTCCTGCGATCACGCGACAAGCGGCTGTCATTTATGCCCAAGCTCTTTTGCAACTGCGGATCGCCGAAGAAGCGCAACAGCGGAATGGCTCTGACCAAGCCGACCGCGAGGTAGAAAAGGCAGGGACGTACTTGCGAGCCGCGCTTTTGATGCGGCCCAGCGACGCCTTCTTATGGCTAATGCTCTATTCGATAGAAATGACGCGCAACGGGTTTGGACTTGATACGCTAAGCTATCTAGATCAGTGCTATCTGCTAGGACCTTACGAAGGCTGGATCGCCCTACGGCGCAACAAACTTGCGTTGGCAACTTTCGGCGTGTTGAGTGCTGCCATCCAAGAGCGCGTTGTCTCTGAGTTTACGGAAATGGTGGATGCAGACCTGATCGACGACGCTGCGCTCAACCTAATAACTGTCGGGTGGACGCAACGCGAACGATTGCTAAATGGTCTCCGGGGAGTGGATCTACTTTCGCGGGAAATGCTTCAGCGCCGTCTTTCGCGCGAAGGCGTTAAGGCGCGTGTCCCCGGTGTACAAACAGATGAAAGGCCTTGGTAGTGACCAACTCTATCGGTTGCAATTACTGGTACAGGTTCTTTGGGGTGCTGATGGCGCTACAACTTGGTTCACCGTTAGCCGAAGCTCAAATCGGTTCGACATCGACCTTGATGCTTCAAGGGCCCTCTGAACAATCGGCGCAGCCAGTTATCCGCGATGGACTCGGGAGGCCCTGCCTGGATGTTGAAGCTGCATCACGGAGCCACGTGGTGAATCCCAACCTGCTAGATCACGTTGTTAGTATTAAGAACAACTGTCCGCGCAAGATTAGCGTCAAAGTGTGCTACTTCGGGTCGGAAAACTGTAATGCGTTTGATGTTCTCGGTTACAAGAGAGTTGATACTGTTCTCGGGACCATGACGGGAATCAAGACGTTCAGATACACGATTTTCCAGAAGTAGCGCTTGAATTGAGATCTACACTTGATTCCCATCTTTTCATATGAAACGCGAACTGCACGTCACGTCGAGGCCTTCCGGGAAAGCGCAAGGCTGGCTGGTGCCGAGCTAACAATTCTTTCAACCCCCCCGGGTCCGGACAATAGCGGGTTTGCGCAGTTCGAGCGGAATTACTTCCATCGATCCGTAAATTCACGCGCGTTCGAAATTGCCTGCTTTGCTCGCTATTTCGCAATAGGCGAGTTTTTGAAGCGATCGCCCGTCGAGTCGTTCTTCCTCTCGGACACCGATATTCTAATACAACCGCGATACCCTCAGATAGAATTGCTTGTCGGAGACGCGGACGTGGCCTTGAGTGCTCCAACGACAGCTTTTCGAGGACCGGGGACGTACTTTGAAATGTCTCCACACTTTTCGTTTTGGCGAAAATCGTCCCTTACATCCTTCCTAGACTATGTTGTTCAAACCTACAGTTCGACAGAAGGTAGGAATTCCTTGAATAGGGTGGCTGAGGCAAATCTTCTGATCTCGCCACGCGCCAGTGTATCAGACATGACCCTTCTCGCGATGTGGGCGAACGACACAAAGCCAAAGCTTGTCAATGGTACCAGCGTCGTACAGAGAACCACCATCGATCATAATATCGCAATGTCATCTCATCAGGTGTCCAATCAATTTCAGATGCGGTGGGGAGCCAAACGCTTGGTACCCTGCAATGATGGCTTTTGCTTCGCTGATCATGACGGGCAGTTAGTCTATCCGTACGCGATCCACTTCCAAGGCAAGTACAAGATGATCATGGCAGACACGTTGAAGAAAAAGATTGTTCTGCCGTTTGTTATGACCCAGGCGATTAGTCTTTTCCGGAATACAAGAGCCAGGATGTCGGCGAGAGCGAAGCAAGTAGCCTCTCCTTCAACGCAGCCGAAGTGACGACAGGAGAGAGAGATGATTCACTGCTCAGTTATTGTTCCCGTTTTCAACAGCGCCACTACGCTCGCGGCCTGCCTAGCGTCACTAAGGGCCCAATCGCTCGAGGAGATGGAGATTTTGGTTGTCGACGACGGCTCCAGTGATAATTCCCTCGAGGTAGCAAGTCAGTGTGCCCAGGTCGATCCGAGGATAAAGATCTTCAGGATGGAGAAAAACAGCGGAAAATCCGTGGTGATGAACTTTGCTCAGGAGCGAGTTACTGGCGCGTGGATAGCCATTCTTGACGCCGATGATACCTACGAACCGTCTCGCCTCGAAACGCTGATCGCGTTGGGAGAGCATAACGGCGTGCAAATGGTTGCGGACAATCAGACTAAGATTGATCCCTTTACGGGTGAAGGGCTAGGCCTCGTCTATAAGGACGGCCGAATGAACAGGTTGATTGGACTGCACGAATACGTTGGGAGTATCGGTTGGAAGCACGATTTTGGGACGTTAAAGCCGGTGATCAGGTCGGACTTCGTCCGCTCGAACAATTTGAAGTACAACACCGCGTCGCGGTTTTCTCAAGACTTCTACTTTCTTCTTGAATTCTTCCTCTGTGGAGGGAGAGCTTTCGTTTCTGACAAGCCGCTGTATCGTTACACTGCCCCGTTCAGCGCCTCTAACATGAAGTGGACGAATACCGGCGCAGGGCGCTGGCGTCACAATTTTTCAATCGCGCTGCAGGTGAATGAGACTTACCTCGAACAAGAGCGTGTCCAGGCTGACCCTTATGTGCGCGAAATGTTGCTTCGTAAGAGCAGGGTGCTTGCAAATAATCTAAAGTGGGCGGGATTCAAGACGGCACTAGTGGAACGCGGGAAATTCAGAGCCTTGAAGTATCTGCTCCAGCGTGTGGAACTTTGGCCGATTGTGTTGAGACGCGTGCTTTTCGGTACTTTCTAGGGGTGTGGAGTTGTCGCTCGCGACCGTTCAGGGCAAGCCGTTGCTTGGTTCGACTCGACTATTGGGGAGCGTTCTCCTACTGGGGGGGCGAGCGTCAGTCTATCTCTCAGGATTTCTGTACAACCTTGTCTTTTCATACCTCCTCACACCAGCCGACTTCGGCAGTTTCTCTGCGTTAATGGCAACTGGCGAGTTGCTACTAGCTCCGATAACGTTGGGTTGTGGACTATTGATATACCGCAACGCTCGCACCACGGCAAAATTACCGCTCGTTGAAATTCTGTCGACGCTTTTCATCGGATCGACGCTCGCCGGCGCCGCATTGGTCTTGGCAAAGCTTTCGTTCCCCTGGATGAACGAAGAGCACCTACTTTTTCCGTTCTTTATCGCACTTCCCTTAGCTGCGACGCAGTTGATAATCAGCAGTTTTCGTGGTCTGGGCTACGTTTCTCTCTTCACAGTAGATCCAGCGATACGATACGCAACTTATGTAGCGTCTGCCGTCATTGCTGCGAGACTCATTTCTCCGGGCCTTGCCACCCTTGTGGGGGCAGTGTCGTTATCGAACGTCGCAATTTTTTTTGGCTACGTTTGTCTCGGTCTAGTACGCGAAAGATGTTCGACCATCTTGAATTGGAATATTCGT
The DNA here is from genome assembly GCF_059803455.1 of Bradyrhizobium sp. UFLA05-108. Lineage (NCBI taxonomy): Bacteria > Pseudomonadati > Pseudomonadota > Alphaproteobacteria > Hyphomicrobiales > Nitrobacteraceae > Bradyrhizobium > Bradyrhizobium sp. UFLA05-108. The sequence goes on from NZ_JBANAZ010000016.1 coordinate 35,188, forward strand.
GAACAGGCTAGCCTTTTAGCCTCGACCTTGCTGAGCTTCGCCGTGCGCAAGAGTGACATTCTCATTCTCTCATCCGGCTTCGCTCCCGCAGCTCTCGGCAGCATGAAGATTGCGCTTCTGCTATCAGAGGCGCCGTTGCAGTTTGTTCAAGCTGTATTCTTCAAGTATTCGCATCTATTTGAATTCAACGAGACTGAAGGCACATCATCTGGGAGTAGACGGAAGCTTGCAAAAGGGTTCGTGGCGCTGGCGTGCGGGCTCAGCGTTGCGGCGCTCGGAGCGGCTGCTGTGCTGCAGGTCTTTTTCTCGGGAAAGTATACTTTTTTGTACGCGATGCTCCCTCTACTCGCCTATTACGTTCTGAGGATCGGAAGCTTGCCACTTGACCAAGCATTAGTCATGAGTGGCAAAGGAACTCTATTAACGAGGATCTACTTTGTTTCAGCCTTGGTCAAGGTTGGCTCGCTTTCTGCCGCGGTGAACCTTGTCGGAGAAAGTGCAATCTACTTATATCCGATCTTCGGGCTTCTCGAAATGATCATTGTCGAAGGGTTTGTGCGGCTGTCGATCAAGAGATCTTACGCTCTTTGGCTCTTCGGATAATTACAGTAGCCCGAATAATGACACATAATCATACATTGGAGCACAGACGCGCCTCACCGTTCTCGGCCTCAGTGCTGACGGTTAGCTTGTCGAGCGTGCCATTGGTTTTGATCTTTGGGGTAGGCCCGTTCACCTACTATGGCCTATTCGCGCTCTATCTGCTCTCTCTTGCTGTTTGGCTCTTCCGAGGCGATGTGCTTGAGGACGCGCTAGCTCTCTCAACAATGTTCGTAACGTTTTACGTGCTCTTGCCTGAACCTATGTTGTCTGATGCACACTACTATTTTTGGAATGCCCCATCTGATTTCAACAATCCAAACACAAGGGTAGTGTGGATCTGCGCCGCTTTTTTAGGAAGTGCAAGCGCGGCAACGCTCTGGAGGCAGCAAGAGCATCAGCGATATGTGCCTCCGCCCATGGCGACAATTCATTTGCCTTTTGCCCTGCTTATAGCTGGCAGCCTGCTGCTTTTCGCAGCAGCATTTCCAGCGTTGTTGCTACAAACGAGATCGGAAATAAGCGTCGCCGTAGGACAAGAGGACCGTTCGGCACTGAGGCAGTTGCTGCTCGTCACTGCGCCGCGCGGCTTGGCAGCAGGATATCTGTTGGCTCTCGCGATATCCGCGGGTGGTGCATTGAAGTATCGGCGGACATTGCCGCTGGCAGAAGCATTGCTGGCGCTTCCGGCGCTGATCTTCTTCAACCCTCTCGCGATTTCTCGACAAATGCTTCTGACGGCTGGCCTTTCCGTTGCATTCGTCCTGTCGCGTTTCAGGATGTTGAACCGGAAATGGATTTTAGTCTGCTTACCTTTGGCTTCCTTGGTTGTCGCCCCGGCTATCTCGAATATCACTAGATATGAAGCGCGGAACGATAGTTTTCCTTTCGCCCCCGATTTTGACGTTCATCAAAATATCGCCCTAGCGATGGAACTGGTCGATTTGGAAGGATTTCGATTCGGACAACACCTATTAGCCTCGATTTCATCCGTCCTCCCGTCAGAGCTAAAGCTGTTCAAAACTGAGCATCTTCTAGCATCCGAAAGGCTGAAGGCTCTCTACAGTCAGACAAATATTTCGATGCCTATCTTCGTCGAGTTTTTTGTGGATTTTAGCTGGTTAGGGGTAGTTGGCATGACCTTTGCCATGTTCTGGGGGGTGCGGAGAATTCAGCAGAGCGTCTATCATGGTTCAGCCGGGACTTGGCTTTTAGGTGTTTACGCTCTGTTGTCAGGGAACTGGTTCGCGCTCAATCGAGGCCCATTTCTTGGTAACAGCCCGGTTCTGATTTTCTTTCTTCTAGGATGGACGGTATGTTGGTTCGGCATTAGTAGAAGTTTAGTTGCGCAACCATCGAACAATCGTCCAAAACCGGGCATGCGGTCCGTCCGCCAGACAAGCCGTGGCGCGTCATCAGGGACTCAGCCAGGCTTGGTTGATGAAGTTTGAGTTGACGTCAGCTCCGTTAGCCCAAAGCGGGCGCGCTCGATTGTCGAGATAGAAGCTGTGGGGCACTCGCCAGATGAAGTGCATTGAGCAACACAAGAGTCGCTTACGAACAAACCTGGTCGGAGCTTGCCCTGGCGTCCACATAACAGTTTCTCGGCTGCCAACGCATTGATGATTTTGGGGACGTTTCGCTGGCGGCCCCCGTTTCTACTTGGCTACCCACTCAGCTCATCAAAGAATCCAACATAGCGAGCTGCGACCGCATCTGGTTCGGTAGCGTCAGCGAATCTCCACGAACGGTCAGAACGGAAGCCGCCAAGATACGTCTTGAGCAGATCCCAGGGGAGCTCCTCAGAAGCGGGGTCTACAAGGCACGCGTAGTCGCCAAACAACTCGCGATGCACGGCAATGTCAGAGAGCAAAAGGGGGCGCCTCAGTTTTGCCGCTTCTGCTGCCGCCATGTTGAATCCTTCAAAGAGCGAAAGCGAAATGAAGAACTCGGCGCCAGCAACAAGCTGAAGAACCATCTTTTTGGGGATGAAGCCAGTCTGTACAACGGACTCGTCTGGCAAGTTACACCGTTGCAGTAAATCTGCGATTGCCAGATGGCGGCCCGTCAATACGAGCTTCAGGTTCGGGACGTGATCTCTAATTTGGCGGAAAAACGAAAAGACCTTCTCTATGTTTTTATGCGGATAGAAATGAAAGTTGGCGATAGCATAAGGTGATGAACCGATTGCACTGATAATGGGTAGATCTACGGGACACGTATCAACGGTAACTGGGTTCAATATGACGGTGTGTCTTCTCGGCTCTCCAAAGTACCGAATGAAATCCGCTTTTGTCGCTTCGCTGATGAACACCACACCTGCTGCCTGGCTGCGCGCGATTCGATGAGAAGCTTCGAGCAAAAGTCGTTTGGCCCTGGAATGGAATTGGGGGTACGACCTGTATTGTAGATCGTGCACGAGGACTACGTTGCGTGTTGAAGATCTGGGCAGCGGGACGGTGAAATAGTTTGGAAAGAAGAGAACGACATCCTCTCGAAAGTGCCTTAACTCCAAGGTAATCTCTTCCGAAAACCTCCGAAGCGTTCTCGCCGTTGAATGGTCCATGGATGGGAATACCTCTTTGAAATGAGGCAGGCTCCTCTTGAATGCGTCCGAGAGGTTGTGGGCTACATCGGCCACGCCGCCCGGGTTGGCGACGTAGGCGTAGTTGTGAGACATGATAAGAGGTCTAGGCATCAGGACACCAAGGATTATCCCTAGCTCAGGCGGTGAAGAAGTTCGACCGTCTGTTCTCCCAAAAAGCCTTCTTGGTAAATCCCAACATTAAAGGTGAGAGCCACTCTCATTTGACGATAATGCTGGATAACTTGGGATAGGTATTCAGCTCTGTACAAAGGCGGTCCCATCTCGCCCGGTCCCCCATAGCCCCATTTTCCAAAGTTATCGATGGGTGCCACGACATGAGCCTGGCACGTCAGCCCACTCAGGTATGTATCCGATAGCGGGAAGGTCTTTGGTAGGCCGAGCTTTTTTGCGAGCGGCCCATCGACGCTGAAGCCGTCCGCTTCTCCCGACAAAAGGTCCTGGTGCTCAGTCAATGCATACGGATGATCAGTGAGGAAGCATCCATCGTTGAAGGACAGCACTCTCTTCGGATTGCCGGCCCTGAGGGCGCCGGACCACAATGACCAATCGCGTTTCGAATTGGGGAAGTCCTTCCAGTTGTAGCAGCCATCGATCCACCAGCCGTTGCAAGTTGTTCCGTACCGTTCCGAGTACTCTCGCAAGAATTCGGTATAGCGATGTTGGAATGTATCCTGATTGGCCGGGTCCCATCCGAATGCGGCGTGTAAGGCGGTGACCGCTTTGATTTCTCCAGGTGCATAGGCGATGAGCGAAATGCCTCGCGCGTGAAGCGCCTTTGCTAGTTCGAAAACCAGATCCCGACTGGGTGTGCGTCCGGGGCCTGCGATCGAATCCAGGTAGCGATTAGGACTTGCATAAAAGCCCTTGTTCTGGCCGATTGTGAAGATCACCCATGAAACGCCTGTACCAGAAATTTGGCCGATCAGGCGATCAAGATCGAAGTGGTCAATCGCATCGTTCAGATCCGACCGGTACTTGCCTGATCTTGCTGCCGGTCCAGGGGCGATCCAGTGAAGCATTATTCCCCAACGTCCCACCATCCACTCAGCTCGCCGGGAAGTCGGGTTCGCCTGAAGAGGTAACGAGGCTAGAGAACCGGGCAGTGATAGCAACCCACCCGTGAACACGCGTCTATTAATCATTCACATTCAACGATTGTAGTCTTGCCCGAGCATCGCTCGCATTCCGCTATCAGTACGCTGTTGGTTTGGCGAAAGTGACCAGCACGGTGCGCACCAAGATTGCAACGTCCAACCCTAAGCTCCAGTTATTGATGTACCACAGATCACACTCCACGCGCTTTTGCATCAGCTCGAGCGCGCGGGTCTCGCCGCGGTAACCGTTAACTTGGGCCCAGCCGGTGATACCGGGTTTGACGTGGTGGCGGAAGGCGTAGTTGCCGATGATCTGCTCATATTCGCTGTTGTGCGCGGCGGCGTGCGGGCGGGGGCCGACCAGCGACATGTCGCCCTTGAGCACGTTGAAGAGCTGCGGCAGCTCGTCGATCGAGGTCTTGCGCAGCCATTTGCCGATGCTCGTCACGCGGGGGTCGTTCTTCTGCGCCTGCACGATGGTCGGGCCGTCCTCGAGCACGCGCATGGTGCGGAATTTGAAGATCTTGAAGCCGCGCCCGTTGAAACCGTTGCGGGTCTGGCGGAAGAACACCGGCCCCGGCGAGGTCGCCTTGATCAGGATTGCCGTCACCAGCATCGCGGGGGCAAAGACGATCAGCGCCAGGCTTGCGCCCACGAGGTCGAGCGCGCGCTTGAGCGCCCGTTCCTTCCAGGAGAGTGGTGCGCGGCGCAATTCCGCGGTCCATGTATTGCCGGTGTTCACCAGCGGATGGCGCAAGAAACGTGCAGCATGGGCATCGGGCAACAGATGCACGGGCACGGGCAGGATTTTCAGCGCGTCCAAAATGCTGTCGATCGCGTGCTGCCGGCTCCAGCTCATCAGGAGGAAGATGTGCTCGATCCGATTCTCCCTCGCATAGGCGATCAGCTCGTCAAGGCGCGGGCCGATGGAGGAGAGCAGGAGGGGCGAGGCGAGCTCCTTGGAGCGGATCTCCATGATCCGCAGCAGCCGATAGCCATGCTGCGCAAGATCCATCATCGCGTTGGACGAGGCCGGCAGCCCGAATTCGGCGATCAGAAGCGCGCGGCTGTTGGCGAATGCGCCGGTGCGCAAGGCATGCGCCGTCCAGCGCGCGGCGAGCGCCTTCCAGATCAGCAGCACGGCAAGGCCGGCCAGATAGAACGAGATCGTGGTGCCGCGGGAAAAGTTTTCGCTCACCTTCATGGTGAAGGCGATCGCCAGCAGGGCGCCGAACAGCCCCGTCCACGTCGTCAGCGTCACGCGGAAGGTGCGCGGCAGGTTGGTGATGGTCTTCAGGCGATAGCCGTGCTGGACCGTGATCAGGAGCGCGAAATTGATCGCCACCAGCAGGCTGGCCGCGGCATAGACATCCGCCTTGCCGAGCAACGTTTGCGTAAAGAGGTGATAGGCCGCCGCGCAGCCAATGCCGCTGATCACAACCAGAGCGGCATCGACGCACATCACAAGGCGCTCGACAACCATAGGTCGCAGCCAGCTCGGCGCCAAGCTTTGGGATGTTGTCCGATCATACTCCAGAACGTGAATTTCCGCAGCAGAATCAGGAGCTGACGTCGGCCGAGCCGATAGAATTGTCATCGCTCTAAAGCTCACTTACGATAAATGTCCTATCCCGACGCGCCGTGCTATCGGGCAAAACCGCAATCCAAACAAGGCGAAGGAAAAAGTAACCTTACCCCAGCAGTTCTATTGTACCGCATCCTCTGTCCCGACCGATATGTCAAATTTCGCAAATCCCTAGGAAGCTCTCAGTGTCTCAGACCCGGCCCCGGCGCCGATCCAAGCGGAGGACCAGTCCGTACGCTGCCATCGGCCTTGCCGCCGCCGCGCTTTTGGGAACGGCGCTCCTGGTCCTGCGCCCCGATTCCGTGCCGAGACAGGCCTCGAGGGTCCCCGCGGCCAAGGTCGCGCTGCTTCTGGATGGAGCATATGGAGCCCGGTTTGCCGGCGAAATGGCCGCCCTCAAGCAGCGATTTTTTGCTTCCGACATTTCTCTGGCGGTCCGCCCCGATGGTCCCGACTTCATCGCGACCATTGCACGCCAACATGCCATCGGCGTGACGAGCGGTCAGACGTTCCTGCTGGCGGCCTGGCGCGGCGTGCCTGTGACCGCCTTTGCTGCGAGTTTCCTCGATACCTCGGTTGCGATATTCGCGCTCGAAAGTTCGGGGGTGCGGCGCCCTGCCGACCTGATCGGCAAGCGCCTCGGTTACCGCAGGGGCAGCGAGGGCGACGTGATCTTCGACGCCATGATGGCGCAGCTCGGACTGCCGCGCAGTCAGATTACTAAAGTGGCCGATCGCGACAGCCTCGAGGCGCTCCGCGCCGGCGAGGTCGACGCTATCATCGCCTCGATCGATGACCAGCCAGATCCGACCAGCCCCGGCTACGTCCGGTTGAATGTCATCAAGCCGCAGGAGTACGGCATCCATGTCCCTGGCCTGGTCTACTTCGCCAGCAATGATCTCATGCATGATCAGCCGTCCGTCATCGCCGACGTGCTCCAGGGCCTCATCCGAGGCTGGCAGTTCGTCTATACAGATTATGCACGGAGCGTGCCGGTTCTGGCCGGCTTTGATCCGGAGAAGCTGAAGCCTGATCGGTGGAAATTCGAGCTGCAGCAGCAGCGAAACCTAGTCCTGCCGACCGGGGGACGTATCGCCGACTATGATGAGAGCCGATGGAAGACCCTCCGGGACATCCTTCTCTTTGCAAAACTCGGGGAAGAAGAGGTGCCGCTTGCCCAATCGGTGAACTACCAATTCCTTCGGGATGTGTACCGCCGTTCACCCGATCTTGCCGCCCCCGGCGCCTGGACGGGGGAGAACTAGGGCCAAGAAGCCACAGTTGTGCGCCATATCGCCCCAATCACCGATCTGAGAGGCGGGACCCCGTTGCGTTCATCCTGCTAGGGTTGGTAATCTTTGGTCGCCGTTTGAGGCTGATTTCCGGATTTTCGGATATCCAGGCCGCTGCAGCGGGTCCTTCTTAGGGGGGCTGTGGCGGATTGGGTCCGTTGGGGCAAAGGAGCTTTTGGGGATGTTCAAGACGTTTGCGCGCGCAAGTCTTTTTGCCGTGGCCACCTCTTTCTTTGCAGTGAGTGGTGCACATGCAGCGATGCAGATGCCCGCCACGGCGGCTGTGCTGACGGGTGAGAACCAGGTCACGCCGGTTACGTTCTGGGCCCAGCCCTATCCCTACCGCTATGTGCCTGCGCGTCGCTGCCCGCTGGTGCGTGTTGAGACGCCGTACGGCTGGTACATGGATCGCGTCTGTGCGCCGGTAGGCCCCGTCCTGCGTCGGGCTTACTGATCGGCCCAGTCTGACCAGACAGATTCACCTAAGAAGCAGTCGTGCGGTCCGTACGGCTGCTTTGTCTATTTCCGAGCCGATAGTCTGCCGTCGGATTGTGCAACGGGCCTGTTCACCAAAAATGCCGTTTGGCGGTAACATGGGCTACCGCCCCGTAAAGATTGTGTTAACAAGCTGAGTGCGCTGCACTGCAGCGCGTCTTGGAATGGAAATGGGGGCTGTGCTGTGGGTTCTTTCATAGAGGGCCCAGGCGAGGTGTTTTATGACAGGGGCATCAACCTACAATCTTTCCGGAAAGCGCGTCTTTGTGGCTGGCCATCGCGGTATGGTTGGTTCAGCCGCCGTGCGCCGCCTTGCGTCTGAGAATTGCATAGTTCTTACGGCCGATCGCCGCGAACTTGATTTGACGAAGGAGGAGCCCACGCTTCGATGGTTTGAGGCCAACCGACCCGACGCGGTGATTCACGCGGCTGCAAAGGTCGGAGGTATCGCCGCCAACAACAATTTCCCGGTCGATTTTCTCTGCGACAACCTTGCGCTTGAGCTGAACGTCATTCGCGCAAGTCACGCCGTCGGCGTCCGGCGTCTGCTGTTTTTGGGTTCGTCCTGCATCTATCCAAAGCACGCCAAGCAACCGATCAGTGAAGATGAATTGCTCACCGGGCCCCTTGAACCCACAAATGAGTGGTATGCGATCGCGAAGATCGCTGGGCTAAAGATGTGTCAAGCCTATCGTCGCCAATACGGGGATGACTTCATCTCGGCGATGCCCACTAATCTCTATGGTCCTGGCGATAACTACCATCCGGATCATAGCCACGTGCCGGCGGCGCTAATTCGGCGCTTCCACGAAGCAAAGTTGGCGAACGCGGCAACGGTGACGGTATGGGGCACGGGAACGCCGCTTCGCGAATTTCTCAACGTCGATGATTTCGCTGACGCCTGCGTCTTCCTGTTGAAACAGTATTCCAGCGACACGCCCATCAACATCGGCAGTGGCGATGAGTTGTCGATCGCCGATTTTGCTGCAACGGTTGCAGACGTCGTCGGCTACCAAGGCAAGCTCGTTTTCGACACGTCCAAACCCGATGGCACGCCACGCAAGTTGCTCGATAGTTCAAGGATTCGCGCGCTTGGTTGGCGACCGAACATCGCTCTGCGATCCGGTCTCGCTGCCGCTTACGCAGATTTCCTAAAAGGACATGGCCGTCATTTGGCGGTTAGCGCAGTCAGCTAAGCGAAATCGGTTGGACTTCAAAGTTTTTCAAACCCTGAACTTTAAATTGGATTGCGCTTTATGCGTGTTCTTTTGGTCGGCATCAACTATGCCCCCGATCTGATCGGAGTGGCAAAATACAATGCTGAGCTCTGCGAAAGCCTTGCCGCCGAAGGCCATGAAGTCAGAGTGATTACGGCGCCTCCTTATTACCCTGCCTGGAAGATTCCGACGGGTTTCAAGAGTTCTTACTTCAGATCGAGGTCGATCGGAGGCGTCCGCGTGAGGCGTACGCCGATTTATGTGCCCGAGCATCCATCGGGCGCGAAGCGGCTGATCCATCATGCCTCGTTCGCGCTCTCCAGTGCAGCGCCAGTGCTTATCGATGCGCTCTCCTGGCGACCGGATGTCATGATCGCAGTCGCGCCGTCTCTCATGTCGGCTGCCCTTGTCTCACTGGTTGCGCGTCGCGTCGGTGCCAGGTCATGGCTTCATGTCCAGGATTTCGAGGTGGATGCGGCATTTGATCTTGGTCTGCTGCGCAACCATTCTCTGCGCAAGTGGATGCTGAGAGCGGAAGCGGCGATCCTCAAGTCGTTCGATCACGTTTCAACGATCTCTGAGGCGATGCTGCTGCGCCTAGCAATCAAGGGGCTGGCTCCCAACAAAGCGCTTGAGGTCAGAAATTGGATTGATACCAGCGCGATCTGCCCGGGGTCGCGAATGACGAAATATCGCCGGCAGCTGAAGCTTGGCGAGGGCGATATTGTTGCGCTCTACTCCGGAACCATGTCGAACAAGCAGGGGCTTGACCTCGTGATCGACGCTGCGATCAGATTGGAGCATAGCCATCCACATGTTCACTTTATTCTTGCGGGCGAGGGGCCACACAAAATGAGGCTCGAGCAGATGGGCGCTGGACATTCCAACATCCATTTTTTCGGACTTCAGCCCAACGAGAGCTTCAATGAATTGATGGCGACGGCCGATTTTCATCTCATTCCGCAGAAGGCCGAAGCGGCCGATCTGGTGTTGCCCTCGAAACTTGGCGCTATCTTCGCATCCGCGCGGCCGGTCATAGCGATGGCCGAAGAAGGTACGGGGTTGGCGGCGGAAGTGACCGGTGCCGGTCTCGTGATTCCGCCGGGAGATTCGTCCGCTCTGGAAGTTGCGATCTGCCAGCTCAGTGAGGCTCCGGCCCTTCGCCGCCGTTACGGCGATGAAGGTCGAAAACGCGCGCTTGATCGCTGGGATCGGCGGACCATCGTTCGCCGGTGGGCGGAAGTCATGGCAGGTCAGCGCAGTTCGAGCGAGAAGGAGGGCTTGGATCCGACGGGCGTCAATGACAACATTCGGCTCCTTGGGGAGGATGCGGTTCGCTTGCCTTGACGTGCTTTGTCTCAGCCTGGCTGGGTTGCACGCGTGTCATTCGGCGAAACTGGACGGAAACCAACGCCACAATGGGCGTTTGGCTGAGCTGGTTGCGGTCGACTCATTCGGCGTAGGTGACGCGATCCCCTGAGGGAGAGAACTGGAACGCCTGTTGATTGCCGCGCCGATTACGCGGAAGATCGAAGCGGGCTAGAGGCAAAGCCGAAGGAACGGCTGATGCCAAGAACTCTCCAGGAACAGCTGGACCAGGTTGAGCGCGATATCGAACTGTACTCAGAATTTGATAGGGCTGAGAAAGCTCGGTTCAATCGCGAGTCTTACTTGTGGACTGCAGAAGATCGCATCGAATGGCAGGAGATACAATCTGACAATGCTCAAAGACTTCGCGAATTGCTCGAAGAGCGTGACACTCTGCGCAGGCAGCTGAGCCCGTAAAGACGTTTCATCGCATGTTCCTTTGACCTGAAGGGGAACCGGCAACCCTGAGGGGTGGAGTTCTGGCCGCCGAAATGGAAACGTCATTTGGTCGACCTATCCGCATTCCACATCGTCTCGAAGCCATGCGGGCAATGCCGCAGGGACCCACCAAGTATTTGCGGGAGTGCCTCGGCAAGAAACAAGTCCCGCGGCAGTGAAGGACGAAAGCACGCGCTGGGTCGATGGGATCGGCGGACCATTGTTCGCCGGCGGGCGGAAGTCATGGCAGGCCGGAGCATTTCGAACGAGAAAGAGGGCTTGGATCCAACGGGCGCCAGCGACAGCATCGGGCTTCCCGGGGAAGATGCGGTTCGTTTGCCCTGACGTGCTTGGTCTCAGGAGCCGGGTTGCATGCACGCCGTTCGGCGCAACTGGACGGAAACAAGCGCAACAATAGGAGCTTACTCTCTCGTCCGGCCAGTGTGACGGCTGATCTACGCCAATGAGTTATTCGTGGCGGGCGAAACAGCGGAAGCCGTGCCGCTTGATCAGTTCATCCCGCTTCGCGGATCCTCCGATCCTTCTCCTCGAAGGGCAGCTGTTAATTCTGCGGCGAGACGATCCATAAGGACTAGTGTGAAATCGACTGTGAGATGATTGGCGTCTCTATAGACAACGACGCCGTCGCGAATAGCTGGACATACCAAGCCTGTGCAAATCGACGATGTTAGGTCGATCATGCGCGCGTTGTTGATGGACGAGACGGCGCGTTGCTCTGCTTCGAACACTTCGTTGCTTGTGGTGAGCGAAAGACTGCGACTGCACGTGCTAAATGGTAAACCACGCCATTCCGCCCGAGCGAGACAATTTCCGACCGGGTGATAAGGAGTGGGATTGTCGCGGATCACAATGAGCTTGGCGTTGAGCGGTTCGAGTTCCTTGAGAGCCCCGGATAATCCGCGTTCCCACGTCTCAACGCTCACCGCATGAGGTCCCAGATTGGTGAATGGTCCTTTGACGTTTCCGCTCGAAAACTGTGCCAACAGTATTGCGTCGGGGCTATCTTGCTCTTTTATCATGGCGATCGCCTGCTCGCGCCAGCTTGCGCACTGTGGCGAAAGCCGCCGAAGTCGCAAACTGTAGACCTTGGAAACCGGGATATTGGCGACAGGACAGGAGGCCTTTAGGTACGTGATGAGCCGCCATCCTCTCTGTTCAGCAATAGCCGCAAGCGCGGTCGTCCATTGATCGGCGTGAGAATCTCCCAACAGAACAATTGTCTTTGTATAGCTAGATGGGCCGAACACGCAGCGGATGGGAATCTGTGTCGTGAAATCGGCCAGACAACCACTCTCGCTCGAAAGGGAATACTTCGAAATCGAGGCAACTATCTTCGCTTGCGCGGCATTCGTGGCGTACTGCGCGATCGCAAACGAGAGGATGCCAGCAACTGTGGCGGTTAGCGTAAGGGCGCCACCCATGACAATTGATCGTGCAGATCGTCGTGCCAGCCAGTGACTGGCTCGGATCGGGTTTTCGAGCCAGACGAGGCTGAGCGAGGCGAGGACGACTGTCATGACAAAGAAAAGGCAATTGGCGAGTGCCGTGCTGCCGACGAGCACCGTACCAAGCACTGCAATCGGCCAATGCCAGAGGTAAATGGCGTAGGACCGGGCACCGAAGAACTGAAACGGATGCGTCCTGAGCAAAGCTGACGGTCCATGAGGATTGTCCCCCGTGAGCAGCAGCAGCGCCGTAGCTGTCACTGGAGCAACGGCAACTACGCCTGGGAACGCCATGAAGCCGTCGATCGCAAAGAATGACAGGATGAGAATCGCGAATGACAACCATCCAACGATTGAGCTCGAGCCGGCCTGCTTTGCCCAACGCTCGAAGGGGCATGCTGCGATCAGAGCTCCTGCGCCAAACTCCCATGCTCGAGGGGGCGCAAGATAGAACGCCCAAGCTTGCTTGCTGTAGGTCAGGTAGATGCAGCCAGCGAACGATCCGAACACTACGATCAGTAAAGCTAGCAGGAGGACCTTTTGGCTGAAACGTCCCACAATGAGGAGAAAAACGGGCCAGACCAGGTAAAATTGTTCCTCGACTGAAAGTGACCACGTATGAAGAAAGGGATTGAGCGAACTTTCGGGGGCGAAATAGTTCATGGACTGGCGGAGGAGCCAAACATTGGCGGCATACAGCGCAGAAGCTGCCGCCGACTTGGCCATCTCCTTCCGTTCAAAGGGCGCCAGCACGAAGTATCCGATGATTAAGGTCGCTAGCGTGACCGCGAGAGCGGCAGGCAAGAGTCTCTTAGCCCTGCGACCGTAGAAGCCAATAAAATCGAGCTTCCCGGTCGCGGCTATCTCCCGAAGCAGAAGTTGGGTGATGAGAAAGCCGGATATGACGAAAAACACGTCTACACCGACAAATCCGCCGGTGAAGCCCGGAACTCCGTAGTGAAAGGCGACCACCGACAGAACGGCGATCGCCCTTAGCCCCTCGACATCTGCTCTGAAATGGGGCGCGGCTCGCGATACGGGCTGCGTGTCTATTGTTGCGCACATTGCATCAAGAAACGCGAAAACGTTCAGTACTGCGCATTTCGATCGGGGAGTTTGGCGATTTTCGGTTATTCGTAGGGCGGCGGCGAGGCAAGGCTGACGGTCGCCGGATACGCGAGGGAGAAGTCGGGCGCGATCCGTCCTCTCTAACAGCCCTGACTACCTTGAGTAAGTTCCAGGACGTCACCGAAGAGGGATGCGGCGATAGCGGCGAGGCATCGGCTCGGAAACGTTGGGGGCTTGGTTGAAGCAGGAAGACGTCGGTCCAGCCCCAAACGCCTCGTCCCGCACTGCCGGCGGAGGATGCGGTTCGCTTGCCCTGAAGAGGGGTGACACCGCGGTAACGTCGCTTGGCAAGAGCAATCAAGAGTAAGCGCCGCGAGAGCGCTTACTTCCTTCTCATCAATCGCTATGAAGACCTACGACAGGCTACTCGTGTCGCGCGAAGTAGCGGAAGCCATGCTTCTTGATCAGTTCGTCCCGCTTCGCAGATTCGAGATCCTCCTTCATCATCTCCCGAACGAGACTCTCGAACGACGTTTGTGGCTCCCAGCCGAGCTTTTGTTTCGCCTTGGTGGGATCACCGAGAAGCGTCTCGACTTCGGTCGGTCGGAAATACCTGGGATCGACCGATACAACGCACTTTCCAGTTTTGGTGTCGTATCCCTTTTCATCGACCCCCGCGCCTTCCCAGCGAATTCGCATTCCTATTTCGCTGGCGGCGACGTTGACGAAATCCCTTACGGAGTGCTGCTTGCCGGTAGCGATGACGAAGTCTTCCGGCTTTTCTTGCTGCAGCATCAGCCACTGCATCTCAACGTAGTCGCGGGCGTGACCCCAGTCACGCAGCGCATCGAGATTGCCGAGGTAAAGCCGTTCCTGAAGACCCAAATTGATCCGCGCCAGCGCGCGGGTAATTTTCCGGGTCACGAAGGTCTCGCCGCGGACGGGAGACTCGTGATTGAACAGGATGCCGTTGCAGGCGTACATGCCGTAGGCTTCGCGATAGTTCACCGTGATCCAGTAAGCGTAGAGCTTGGCAACCGCATAAGGGGAACGTGGGTAGAAGGGGGTCGTTTCCTTCTGCGGGATCTCCTGGACGAGGCCATAAAGTTCGGACGTCGAGGCCTGGTAGAATCGCGTTTTCTTCTCGAGGCCAACGATCCGGATAGCCTCTAAAATTCGAAGTGCGCCCAACGCATCCGAATTTGCCGTGTATTCGGGTTCTTCGAAAGAAACCGCAACATGGCTTTGCGCGGCGAGATTATAGATCTCGTCGGGCTGCACCTGGCCGACGATACGGATCAGGCTCGACGAATCCGTCAGGTCGCCGTAGTGCAAGCGGAAGGGCGGGTCCGGCTCATGCGGATCAAGGTAAAGGTGATCGATACGATCGGTATTGAAGAGCGAGGTCCGGCGCTTGATGCCATGGACTTCATAGCCCTTCTCAAGAAGCAGTTCGGCTAGATAGGCGCCGTCCTGTCCCGTAACACCGGTGATAAGTGCGCGTTTTTTCGTCATGCAAATCTCGCAGATATTGGCACGTGTTCTTAGCCAAAGCGTTCGGTTTGGGCTACCCGAAACAAAGCGAATTTTCGAGCGGATTGGTCGCTAATGTTAACAGACCCGGGGATGGCGCCCGGCAATCACGCCGCAGCAGCGGCGGCGAGGACGACTAAAGCCGATCGTGCTCTCTGCGTCTAAACGCAGTGCTCACTGCAGGCACGCTTCGCAATTTTGCTTGCCAGGAGTTGAGCGCGACGCGCGCCAGCATGATGCCAGACGCTGCTCCCGCGACCTTGGTCATCGCATCCATGAGGCGGCCGTGTCGGTCCGGGGTAAGTAGTTGCAGCATCTCAAGCAGGATCGCGCTTCCAACGACAATCAGGACAGCACGAATGGGACGGTTTGGATAGGCCAGCGCGAAGACGAGCCCCAATAGTAGGAACGCTGCGAAATGTTCCAGATGGGACGATGCAACCTGGGGTCTATCATGCACGGGACCAAGCGTCATGAACGCCACGATCCCAAGCGCCAGCCATCCTGCAATAAGACAAAGTTTTGTCATGCTTCCTCATAGCGGGAACTTCGCGATCCTGCAACGCATAGCTTGGAATCTGGCTCGAATCTGGCCCCCCGAGTGGTGGAACGGTCATACGCCGGTCGCACGGCGGCCGCCTATTATTTGGTCAAATAGTCTCAGAGATAGGTGCAGTTGCGCGGAAAACGGTGCTTGGGATGGCCGCACGTTAACGCCGGTTCGCGCGCTTGAATGCTTGGCCTTCGACATTTGCCTTCAGCTTCGGAAGGCTCCGGTGCCTTTCGATCTCCTTGAGAGGCAGCAATCTCCAGGCCTGCGCGGCACTGAGTTGGCCTTCAGGCAGGAGATCTCCCGTGCTTGCGCTTACACGTCCATGCTGATGGTGGTCTCCGATGGCGACAAGACGATTGTCGATTTCGAAGGCGGTAAATTAGATCAGGGCGCCAGCTCAGCGCGTTCTGCACCGTGCAGCGTTCTACTTGCTCTTCGAATTCGGGCGCGATGAGATCAAGGGCCGACCGTGGCCACCTTGCTCGGGAGCGACACAGGTTTCCCCAAAGCCCGCACGAGCTTGGAGAGTTGGTCGTCGTTGTCGCACTTCGTCAGTAGGCCCTTGAGCCTGTCGCTCCCCTTAAGCCTCTCGCGGGTTTGGTCGGAAAGCACCCATCCAAGCGGGAATGATTGCTCCTGCGCGCACATGGCCATATGGAAAAACAAGGGCTTTAGGGTTGCCGACTTAAGGGAGGTCGCATCGCCAATGTCGAGTTCGGGTTTCGATTGATCTTCACAGCACAGATGAGCGAGGCCGGTGACGGCGGTGAAGCCGTGAGCTTCCCGCACCGACATGATGCCGATCATCGGTGCGCTCAATTCGTTGAAGAGCGACAGGTCCCACCAATGGCGATTGGCCTGATAGCTTTCGAGGGCCTCGCCGCGGTGGTCCGTGCATTGGCGGACCAATGTTTTGCCCACGACCATCGTCGGATCACTGCTGATCTGCAGGATCACGGGTCGGATTGCGTTACCCTTCGCCTTGATCGCCGCGCGTGCGAGCTCGACGGCCGTCTGCGCGCCGTAGTTTTCGAAGTAGCCCCCGTCGATAACGAATCCATGAGGTTTATTGTCCGGATCGATCAGGTCGCCGGCGGGAGAGATGTAGGTGAAGCGTGCGCTGTTGTGGGCAGCCGTGCTGAGGCGAACGTCGGATGCGAGCATTTTAAGGGCATCGTAGCTGTCGACAAACGTGTCCTGATCGATCTTGAGGTGGCTGGTAATGATGCGTCGCCCGGTTTCCTGATGCGTGGCATTGAGGAGCAGTGCGGGCCGCCATTTCCATGAGTCTGGCGATAACCTGATTTCCGGAAAGAAGCTGGTAAAGGAATTAGACAACAGTCCGCTATCGGGCGCTTGTTGTTCGAAGCCGCGTTCAAGTGCCTCGCCGCGGTCAATCTGTCCGAAATCCGGCAGGAAGTTGGAAGGAATGTCGATGAATGCAAGGCTTGCTAGGCCTGGGGCGAGAAGGTCGCCTTCAAGATAGGTCGTCGGCTCGACCTTCGGCCCGACCGTCGTTCCGTTCGTGGGCGCGACCTTCGGCTTCTTCTCAAGATGATCATGAACCGCTGCGGCGTACGCGGCTGCTCCGACGCTCCCGCCGGAGACACCGCTGATGGCGAACAGCAAGGGGCGCATTAGCCCGTCGTTGTCCGGCTGGCCGGCCGCGGCAATCGCAGCCTCGATCGCAGCGTCGTCCAATTCTGCCTCGAGCTTCTCGAGAACGGTCGCTGTCCAATACGCGGCACGGATCCCGCCGCCCGCAGTCGCGATGATGAACAGCGGAACGGGTTCTCCGGGATGCAACGAGTGGTAGATCGGCGCGGCCTTCTGGTACCATGCTTCAACGGCCTCGGTTACGGTGGGCCGCTGGTCGTACCTTGCGATAGCGGACATTCCCGGACTCTGTGGCGCGGGCTTGCATTGTCCGCAAAGCCGAACAGGGTGGTAAGTCCGGGTGGCCGACATCAATATGGCGGGCGCCACCAAGAGTCCGACGAAAACGCACCACACTGTCTGTCTGTGAATCGCAGTGAAGCCTCGCCGCCTGCAATCCCGCGCCAGGGAGTCTGCAATGAGATCCAGCAGATTGGCGCCGGACAGGAATGACCCGAACGCGAAGAAGGCAATCACCAGCGATCCAAAATGGCCGCCAACCCACATTGGCGAAATCCAGATCGCCAGTGTGCCGCCAACCATGATTGCGGTGAGACCCAAGCCGCATATCCATGAATTTCTCGCTTCCGCGATTGTGTCGCGTTGACGGTGTTCCTGAACGGCTCTGGAGCCGAGCGGTGGTCTGCGACGTAGCCAGCTAATCACGCCCAAAAAACCGATCGCGGAGAGCGAGATCGCCAGTATCGCCCAAAATAGACCAGCCGGAATAATTTCACGCCAGAGTGCAAATCCGAGGGCCATCAATAGCATGACTTCAAAAAACGCAGCCATCTGCATGTTCGAACGTGCGCGCGCTCGCTGCTCGGCGTTGCCCCTGTGGGGCAACAGCGCGTGCTCGAGGAACCAGACAAAAGAGACTGCGAGCACGATCGCTATGGGTGCAGTAACCGCAAGTGCAATATTTGCGACGGTATGTGTGAAATTGGTAGCTTGGAGTGCAGCAAAGGACAGGCTGCAAGCGGCGAGGAAATGAGCGATAACACCGACGAGACGAGGCCCCCAGAAAAGGAGAACCTGATGGTGTTCAGGCTCAGGAAACGCCCGATTGAGTCCGATCCGAGCCGACAGCCACGCGCTCACGGCCCAGTAGATCAAGACTAAAAACAGCACGGCGAATTGGCCGATCTTCTTGTCCATTAGACCAAGGCCAAGTTCACGCCCTTGATCGTTGAAGAACAGGAGGTACGTCGCGACGCCCATCACGCTGATTGGCAATGCCATTGCGGCCACGATCCGGCCTAAACGGCCGAACTCAACGATGTCGATCACGAGCCTGAGGCTAAGGAGGGAGGCGTAGGCGGCGAGAGCCAGCAGGGCGAAAGCCTCCGCGAGATGCGGCAGGGGATCAAGCGCGGCAAGAAACCGGTTGAGCGGGGGGTAATGCCAGGAGTGGTGCCAGTCGAACTCGGCAAGCAGCAGGAACAAGACGAGCGCCACGGAGAACCTTGGCAACAGTGCGCGATAGTGCAAACCGAAGCTGATCCATCCGTTCAGGCTTGTGCTCGCATTGCCATCCCAGCCGCCGATGAGAAGCGACCTGATCCTGACCAGGCGGTTCTGCCATCTGTCCCAGGCGCTCGGAGGTCGGATTTGCGCCCCATCGACTATACGGGCCGACCTGATGCGTCTCATTCGGGCAGCTTCGATGCGAAATTTCGCGTTCCACATGGATGCTCTCCATTACCGAATACGGCTGGCAGGGTTCGCTCATTGTCTGTGTGGGAAGCCCTTTTCCGCTCGCCGTACTATCAATGGTTGCGTCGCTCTCCACCGTGAGGCAGGTCACAGCCTTGGCATCACATGTTCGTGGCGGGGGTAACTCGAGCGGCCCTGCCTGGAGTTCGCGGAGGAGGGGGCCTGAGTGCAGCTCTGTCGTACTTGCGAAGCCGTATGCAGCAAGGCGATCTTCAATCTAGGAGGCGGCAATCTGATCGAGCCGCAGCTCGGCGCGTCTTTTGAATCGTGTAGCGCTCTGCTTGCGCTTCGAACTCGGCGCGATGCCCACTACATCGACGTGCTGAGGGACTCTTCGATTGCCCGTTGGGAATACGCCTCGAGAAGCTTGCGTCGCAAGAAGCGGTAGTGCTGGATCTACCCAGAAGAATTCTGCAACATCGATGGCGAGCAGCCACTCGATCGCAGATTGCGGCGCGAGATCGTTGAAGGTTGACTATCGCAATATTTGATAGTGTTGGACGCTTTCGTCAGGTGGCCCAACGGGGAGGAAAAGGACCACAAACTCTACCCCGCCCTAACATTTTGTGCGGTATCAAAGGTAGCATTCACAAAGCGGGTCCCTCACCCGCGCACCATCATGCTCAAAAGACGATCGATGCTTCTCCAAGTGAATTGACGGTCGCTCCGGAAATGTCGAGTTCTGTTTGTTAGAGGGGCCCTACTAGCAATTTGCCCGTCAGGTCACCCCTCGAGCTGTCCTGTTGGATCAGTGATTGTACCACCAGTAGCCTGACCAGAGCGAAGAGACGGGCCGACGCTCCGCCTTCAGTGCCGCTACCTCCTCAACTGGTCGAAGACGCGGACCGTAAACTGCGGGCGGATAGACATCGTCCCAATACACATATCCAGTCCTGTATCGGTGCGCCGGATAGGTCGAGATATCCGCAGCCGAGGCAACGCTTGCCGAGAGCATCGGGGCGGAAGCGCACAAAAGCATGGTCAGGACCAGGGCACGGGGCTTCATAGGGCAATCTCCTTCTCAAAATGGCTCAAGCTCGAACAATGCGATGCCCTGCAAAAGGTTGCATCGCGTGATGCTAGGGACGTCGCGGCGAACATAGCCCATTACTTGTGGCCGTGCACTGGCGCACTTTCAATGGAATGCGCCTCTACCTGACAGTCACCTCTACAATAATAGTCGACATACCGCGTTGCCTGCGATTTTCGCCTATCACTTCTAGTGTGAATCGGTAATTTCCCGCGGAAGAGGGGGCTTGGTAACGAAATGATGGACCGACGGTGGTTACAACGCCGGCTGTTGGCGGCTCGAGCAATTTTATCTCGTCCAGGAGCTGCGTCCTGCCGCGCAATCCCTGCAGGCACTCGCCTCCAGGTTGGATCGAAAAGGACCAATACACCGTGTCGGAGCGTAGTTCGAAGCGCTCGGCGCGTGGTGCGCATTCGCCTGCGATCGCAGTGCGCGCCAACAGCAAGCCGGCGAAGCAGCACAGGCCGGCCATCGCTGATTTGATGCTCATGTGACCGCCCCTCGAAGGTCCCGAATGCGTCAATTGCTATAGTGCAGACCATACACGATAGTCCACTGGTAGATTTAACCGAACTGGGACGGCGCCAAGAGGCGCGGACCAGTGAACATGGTTTGTCACAGCAAGTGAAACGCGCATCGCGGGCAAACTACTTGGTCCCTGTCTTTACGCAATCGTCGAGCTTGCTTTGGCTTGAGCTGCGGTGATGTTTGATTTCCTTGGGAATCGGAAGACGTTTGGCTTGTGCTGCATTGAGCAGGCTCTCGAAGAAGACAAGAGCTCCGCGCGCTTGCACATGGACTTCCATGCTTGGGTACGACAGCGTCGGATCTCCCGAGACAGTTCGGCTACATCGATGGCCAACGACCGTTCGATGGCTGAACGAGGTGCGACATCGGAAAATATCGCACCTCGCAGCAATCGGTAGTGACCGGCGTCCTCGCCGGGCAACAGCAACGGCGGCGGTGAAAGAATTTCAAGCTCGCTCGGCAAGGTGATCGCAATAGCCGGGTGAGCCGTATGGAAAGGACCATTCATGTTGCCCCGGGCTCCGCGCTTGAGGCCGATGCGGACGGTAAGGCCGAGACAGCGTTCTCATCGACCGACCTCGGCGGCCACCGCGGCCGCTCGTTGCCATGACGGTGCAGGGCCTGGTGACGTGCTTCTGCTGGTTCTTCAGGGTAGCCACGGCGACCCACGGATAGCGCCTGATCGAGGCTGCCGTGGCGCGACAGCAGGCGCGCGATCTTTCCGCCGGATGGACCAGCAGCCCATCGTGCTTACCTCTGGATTCAATCAGGGCTCGATGGCCTCTGCTTGCCGGCGGTCGCCAGGCAGAGCTCCACATAAGACGAAAACAGGAGTTTGCGGCAAGCTTGCTAAACAGCATTAATCGTGCACTTAATTAAATTACTTAAATTGTGAAAAAAATCAAATTTAATGCTAGGCTGCAGAAGTTCGCGCCAAGAGCCCGAGTGCGAGCACAACCTGCGGTCTCGGCATCCATCCCACCCCTGCATCCCCAAGGATGCCGAGACCGTTTTGGCAGCTAAATGGATAAGTACCGCCGACACGAGATTCAGAGCATAGCGGACCGGCTAGATGCGATCGTCAAAGAACTGAACGATCTGGCAAAAGAGGAGGAATCCGCGTTTAAGTCGCGACCTTCCGCCTTTCAGTTGAGCGTCGCCGGTCAAGACTCCGAAGAATCCTATGAAGCACTTCGATTGATAGCTACTGCCGTAGGAGACGAGACATTGACGCTTCGGCAAATCGGCGAGCCTCGCCCGAAATATCGACTTCGCTAGCGCGGACACGTTCCGTTCTTTTGCAACCGTAAAAGCTCATCCAGGTTGTGCGGCTTGAGAACGAAAGTGGATCGAAGGGAAGTGAGTTTCTTGGTTTGCCGTCCATGTTTTGTGAGGCGCAAAGGTGCTGGCTCGCGTGCAGCTTGAGCCAGCCGCGCTCAACCGAGCGCTTGCTGCCGACCCCAACTTGTCCCCACTGGCTTAGAGCGCGTACGGAGAGCCGCGTTGATTTTCTCTATGTGGATGCGGGTCAATGCTCTTTCGAGCTGAGCAAGCTTTGCTTGCTGCGGCTTCCGTGTTGGCGCCGGCGTTCGGCGGTAAGCCTTATGCGACATAGCCTCGGCGTTCATTCGGCGCCTTAGCCTGGGCACTGCCGCTCCAGAGCAACACGCAACCATTGCATTGGTCGGCCGGGTGCAGCTCGCGACACGTCTTCATCCAGTTAACGCCCCACCTTTGGCGTATGGCCCGCAAACATCCCTAATTCGGTCCTCCCATCTTCCTGTTGCCGCCACAAACGGATCTCACGAATGCGTGACCGCTTAGGGGGAGAAAAATGCGCGCGCGGAGAAGGGCATGGAAGCTACTGGGGGCAAATCGTCATGAGCCAAATGTTGAGCAACTTCAGCTCGATCTGGCGGCGTTCAACCGGTGCGTGGAGGCATTGGAAAAAGCCGGCGCCAATCCTCACGACATAGAGGTGCTGACTACGCACGCACTTAAGCTGGCCGAGCAGATCGATGAGATGCGTTGGTCGAATCCCGCAGAAGCTTTGGGGTGGCTGTTCGAAAAGGCGACCCGCAAAGCTACTGAGGATCATCTGTCTCGACCAGCCTGATTGTCTGTGCAGTTGCGCTTGCGCCGGACCTAACTGCTCCCTCGCACGCGCGGCCAGAAAGCGCCGACCCGGAGCCTGATCGGCTCTTCCGACATGAGCGGACGCTATCGGATGGCGGTGGCCCCAGAGAGAGGGGCTGGTGGCTCAGTTGTGAACAGGAACACGGAGTCGGCGAAGGTCGCTAAATTAATGTGGTGAATTCCAAATTTAAATTTAAATGAAAGTGAAAAAGAATTATACTTGTGGTTAGATTGGAGCGTGGCGCTTGCCTCGAAGCACCCCTGCATCGATACTTCAGGCCCAGGTCATTTCCTGCCCACAGTTGTATCTTGACGGATGCTCTAACAATCGCTTGAGTTGCGTGATTTTAATGTTTCCGTTTCGCCGGTCTTCTTTTTTCTCAGGTATTATTTGAGGCGTATAATGACTATTTGTGATCGCGCCACTGTTCTCCGCCAGCATCTTGATGCGCTTGCTACTGAGCTTTCCGAAGTGGAGAAGCTTCGAGATCGTGTGCTCAAGGCTGAGCAGAGAAGGCTCGACGCTGCACTTCAGAGGAAGAGAAGTAGCGGAGAGCGCTTGCGGGCGCGCGCGCTGGCCCCTGGGCGATCGATGTGATCGGCATGGCCAAATTAAGTTACTAAATTAGGAACCAACTAAATTGGATGCTAGTTTTGCTTCGGTGTGTCCTCCAACGACGGAGACGACCATGAAGCAACAGGAGCAATTGCTATACGACCTGTCCGCCGATGAGCTTTGGTCATTGCGGGAAGATGTTGACGCGAAGCTGACGATGATCCTCCGAGAGAGGAAGGGCATTCTCGAAGAGCGCCTAGAGCAATTGCAACCGCGCCGAACCCTGAACAGTATTGGGCCGCCTGAGTAACTGACGCAGGGCTCGCCTTGCCTTGCGATTGCCCTTGGTCATTGGCAGCGGTGTGCATCTTGGCTAGCGTCGCGGCGCCCGTCTCTCCGCACCAGTCGCCGACAGCCGTCCAGTTGGCGGCCCCTGTTTCAAGAACCGCGCAGATGGCCCGCTCTCGTGCAGTTCGAGGCAGCCTTAGTCGACTGCCATCTTGATGCCGGCGCCGAAATCCGTTGGACAACCTTGGGGGAAAAGTGGGCAAAAGCGTTTGGATGTGTTCGCCTCGTTTACCTTCAATGCCCGATGAATCGGGAGTGTTAGCCGTGAGTATCTATTTCTTGTCTCTCGCGGCCTGCGTTGTTGGGATTCTGCTATTCCTGACATTCTGTCGATAGGGCCGACAGCGGGCGCATCAGTTGCCGCGAATCCTCAGCTTAAGACCGAAATTGATATTTTCGGCCAGTTGTTTTTGACTGTGCACGGATGAGCGCGTTCACTCCCAACTCGGAGGCGAACGTGATCCTTACCTGGTTGCTTGTTGTACTCGTCACCGTCAGCGCAGCGGTCTTGATCGCCCATGCGATCGATGCAATGCGCTCCTGATCTCAAAGTTTTCCACGAGCGGTCGCTAAGTCTGGACGCATTTGCGAGTAGTGTTCCGCCCGGACAGCCCCGTATTGACTTCCTCGGCATTCCCGGTGCCCATTTAAACGACTGTAAATTAATATCGTCCGAATGTTATTGTCTTCGATCGGAACGAGTCGCCAAGCATGTTGAGATCTCCCATCATTGCCGAGTGGAGCCATCCGCAACCTAGACGAAGCCATGGAGATGCGCGGCCATTCGTCATCGCCTCAGGTTTGTCAGGAAGGCCTCGCAGGCCTTCTCGGCGTCGGCGAGGGTAGTAAAGGGCGAGCCGGGAAGCTTGATTGCCGGCTTGTTCATGTAAATGGGCCGCCATGAGGCAACAAAGCCGGGCTGTCCGTGAAGCCCAGGACCGGCACGGCTTTCGTTACTGATCACAAACGAATATCCGTCGTCGCTCGCCATCCATATTTCAAGCTCACGCACTGCCGTGTCGACGCGAGTAAAATGCAGGGCCACATCACCCTCCACATTAGCTCGTCAAGAACGCCACATCGCGGCAACCGAGGCGCTGCTACTTGCGTAGCGGCCCACGGCTCCGATGCACCATCCGACCCTCAGTTCTGCCTGACGTTGGGTCGATCGGAGCTCGACCGGGGCGCTCTCACGTTGCCGTTTCGGCTTCCTTCGGGCAATGGCCCAGCCATCACCGGCGCGCTCCCAGCAATTTATGGTGCTTGGAGCAGCGGCGGGCAATAACTGCGAAGGGGAATCGAGCCGGGGCAGCGTGTCTTTTGGGGCCGATTGATCCAGGCCGGTGACATTGGGACGCCCGCCGGGCAGTCCCGCCGCTAGAACTATCGTCGCCCCCGGGTGGCTAGAACCGCAGATCGCGCGCGACGAAACCAAAAAACCAGCGATTGCAAAAAGGAGGGAATCAACGCTCTCTACGTCGCGCGCGGTCGATCAGGGCCTCGACTGTTGGTAGTATGCGCGTGACGACCGCGTCGATTCCGGCCACGGTTGGGTGCAGGCCGTCAAGCTGCTTGAGCCGAGAATCGTCGACAAATGCATCGTCGAAAGCCGGGTAGAACAAGACGTCGTGCTCGCTGGCGAGACCAGAGAACATTGCTGCAAAAGCGCTCTTGTATTCGTCTCCCAGGCTGGGCTGGGTCCGGACCCCGCAAAGAAGCACGACAATTCGCCGAACTTCGAGGGTGCGTAGAATCGTCGCGAGTACCGCGCGAGTGGCAGTCGGATCGAATCCCCTGAGCATGTCATTCGCACCGAGCTCCAAAATTACCGCATCGGTTCCGTCGGGGATTGATCGGCTCAATCTAGCGAGGCCCCTCGCAGCTGTGTCACCACTAACGCCGGCATTGATAACGTCCACCGTTTGACCTCTCCCTCTCAATGCAAGCTCGAGTTTGGCCGGAAAGGCATCGATGGCCGAAACTCCGTATCCTGCAGTGAGAGAATCTCCCAGCACGACGATCCTGACCGCCTTTTCTTCGGCACAAGCGCGATGGTTCGTTGCCCACGCGAGCACGATGCAAGCGGCGACGATGGTAACTGTAAGGCGCAGAGTGAACTTGGCCATGCCAATCATTAGACCCGACAGCGAACAGACGGCAACACGCTACGGTAACTCCCCTGTCGTGATCCGTTCCGGGGCAAAATGCGACCTCGCGGAAGAGTAGCTCTCGGCGTGGAGCGGGCTTCGCCCTCGGTATCGCAAGCCGAAATCCGCTCGCAATTCGAGGCAGAAGCGGCTGGCGCCAACTGCTCGCCGCCGGCTGGCGGTGACTAACAAGATCCGCCGTTCCCGGGCCTTGTCTTGCTGGGCTCGAACATTGCTGTCTCTGGTCCCGCTAGCTCGGGAGTCACGCAACCGGACTGCAATATAATATAATAATAACAATTAAATGTTGCAGCTATTTAAATATCAAATAATATGCTTTGCAATTCCGTGGCGTTGGACGAGCGCTCGGTGGATTGCTGGGAACCCCTATGAGGTTTTTTTCTTGGGAAGACCAAGGGGCAACCCGCGAAGCTCCATACCCTATTTTGAGTTTAATGACGGACATATCCTTTCGATACCTCAATCGAAATTTCGGTCGCAGTTTTGGCCGCAGCTGAACTTGGAAGAGCGAACTATGAAAGGGCAGACGAGGTTACAATCGCGCATCAGGCAGCTGGAGCAAGCGGTTGCGACGGCTTGTCACTCCTTGGAAACCGCGTTGCGCGAGGGCTACGTCTCCCGAGACAATGTGGAAGACGCCCGATCGCACTTGTTGCGCTCTTTGACGCCGCCAACGCCTCGCGAAATTCGTCGATGCCTTCTTGAGAAAGTCCCCAAAGAAACTCAGTGAGCACCCAACACTGAATTACACTTTTCGTTGATGCCAGTGTTAGTTTGATCGATGGGTTATCCGTATGCAAAAGCTGATGACCGCTTTCGACATATGCATTTGGATCGCCTTGCTGACGCTCGTAATTGCCGGAGTCGCGCGCGTGAGCATCGAGGCGAAGGACCGACGCAACCATCACCAAATTGCGCGCCTCTACTGAACGATCAGGAGGTTCTGTTGCTGGAGCGACGAACTTGCCATCGCTACTGGATCAACCGGAATGCTACCGTCCTTTGTGGCGAATTGATCCTGGCGCGGCATTGTCGTGTCCGTGACATGTCGCTCGACGGAGCCGGCGTGTGGCTTGGCGGCACAAAGCTTCTTCCTGTTGAATTCAATCTGGCAATTGACGGGTATCAGTCTCCTCGCCACTGTCGTGTGGTTTGGCGATGGGGCGATTTCGTCGGACTCAGATTCCCACAAAACTGAGAACCAGTACGAAGTCGCGCTGATCGACCCGTCAAACAGAAGCGTGCTGTCGCAATCAAATTTGAAAGGGAGCAGGCGAGGCAGCGGGCGGGCACCGCGTGGAAACGCGAGCGGCGCGATAAGCCCAAGCCATCGAATGATGGACCGAAGCTGTCCGTCGTGCGCTACCTGCGTATTCCAGGGATGGTGATCAGTGATTCCAGACGATGGTGATCACGGATTCCAGTGATCGTGATCAGGTTCGGAAGCGGACACGACTGACGGGTTTATGTGTGCTGGAAACGGTCTCCTCGTCAAGGCTGGCGGGCTGGTTTGGAGATCGTTCCGGCGGTCCATGGGAGGGCCCCGTGCGCGGCGCGGAGTGCCCCCACGAGCGACGGAGCGACGCGCGCGGGAGGGACCTGTGGGCCGGCGGAGCGATCGGGCGCGAGGCGATCATGGTTTTTTCTTTTCATCGGCGTGACGGCGCAGACTGTCGCCTTTGAGCTCGATGCGGTGCGCATTGTGAATGATGCGGTCCAGTATCGCATCGCCAAGGGTGGGGTCGGCAATGACATCGTGCCATTGCGACACGGGGACCTGACTTGTGATCAACAAGGATCCCTTGTCGTAGCGATCATCGACGATCTCGAGCAGATCGCGGCGCTGGTCGGCGGTGAGCGGTTCAGGTCCCCAGTCGTCGAGGATGAGGAGATTGACGCGCTCGAGCGCGGCGATCAGGCGCGCCAGACGGCCTTCGCCGCGCGCCTGGGCGAGATCGGCGAACAGGCGGGATGCTCGCTTGTAGAGGACGGAGAAGCCGTCGCGGCAAGCTTTGTTGCCGAGCGCACAGGCAAGCCAGGACTTGCCGGTGCCGGTTGGGCCAACAATGACCAGGTGGTTGGCATCACGGATCCATTGGCAAGTGGCGAGGGTTTGGAAGAGCGAACGGTCAAGGCCGCGAGCGGTGCGATAGTCGACGTTCTCGATGGCGGCGGCTTGACGGAGCTTGGCACTGGTCAAGCTGCGCATGAGGCGACGGTTATCGCGAGCGGTGACCTCGCGATCGACGAGGAGGCCGAGCCAATCGGCGTGCGGCATTTCGGCCGCCTCGGGATTGTTCTGTAGTTCGGCGAGAGTATCGGCCATAGCGGCGAGGCCGAGAGCGCGCAAGCGATCGATGGTGGGGTGAATGAGCATGCTGATCTCTCCTGATCAATTGTAGTAACTGCGGCCACGGATGTTGGCGTGGAAGAGGATGGGCGCCTCCTCGGCGGGCGGAGCGGTTCTGTCAGTGCCGTTCTTGAGGATGGCGGCGACTGATTTGTACGAACGGGCGTTGAGGAGAAGGGCACGGGCGCAGGCGGCGTCGACGCGCTCTTGGCCATAGCGCTTGACCAGCCCGAGAATGCCGATGGCCGAGCGGAAGCCCTGTTCCGGATGTGGTCGCGACCGCAGGATGACGTCGATCAGGGTCCCGGCGTCGGGGCCGACCTTGGCGGCTTCGGAACGAATACGCTCATGGGTCCAGTCACGATAGCGGCGATGCGAGCTTGGCATATGCTCGGAAATCGTCGTCGGGCGATGCGGCAGCGTGCTGCGCAGATGCGAGGCGATGCGCTTGCCGCGCAGGAAAATCTCAACCGTTCGCGCGGTGATCCGAGCCTCGACCTCCTGATGCACGAGGTGGTGAGGCACGCTGTAGTAATGCTTGGCGATCTCGATATGATAATCGAGGTTGACCCGGCAGCGCTTCCACTCGGCGTACTCGTAGGGCTCATCCGGCAAGGGGATTAACGCCGGGCGATCGAGCTCTTCGAATAGGTCGCGCCGGCTTCGCCCCCAGCTCCGCAATGGTCGATTGTTGAGATCGACAAGCAGCGCGTGAATCGCCTCATTGAGAGCGGCAAGCGAGAAGAAGCGGTGGTTGCGCAGGCGCGCCAGAATCCATCGCCCGACGATTTGGACCCCGACTTCGACCTTGGCTTTGTCGCGCGGCCGATACGGCCGTGCAGGAACGATGGCGGTGCGATAATGGCGGGCGAGATCGGCATAGGTCCGGTTGACCATCGGCTCGTGAAAGCAGGCCCGTGATGCCGGCCTTGAGATTGTCGCTCACCGTCTGCCGGGCCACACCGCCGAAAAAGGCAAAGGCCCGGACGTGGGAGGCGATCCAGTCGGGCAGGCTCTGGGTGAGGCTGGCCTCGGCGTAGGTGTAGTTCGAGGCGCCGAGCACGGCGACGAAGATCTGCGCGTTGCGCACCTCGCCGGTGAGCCCGTCAACCAGGTCCATGGTGTGGCCAGAATAGTCGCCGAACAGCTTCTCGCCGGCGGCATGAACCTGGCGCAGGGTCGGCTTGAGACGGCCGGCCCATTCCCTGTAGCGTTCGCAAAACCACGCATAGCTGAAGCTGTCGGAGTTTGCGTCGCAATACTCCTCCCACAACAGCATCAGCGTGACGTTCCTCCGCCGCAGCTCGCGATGCACGAGCGCCCAGTCCGGATGCGGACGCTCGTCGCTGGGCCGATCGGAAGGCGGCGGAAACAAGCGGTTCTCGAGCTGGACGTCGTCATCCAGCTCCGGCGGCAACGGCCAGGTCAGACCGGCGCGGCGGGCTCGGTTGAGGTATTTGCTGACCGTGCCCTGGGCCAAGCCGAGGCTCCGGGCAACGGCGCGTTGCGACATGCCGACGCTGCAGTGCAGGCGTAGAACTTCGCGAATGTGGCGCATGGACAGTCTCTCTGTCGGCATCTCGATCCTCTGCGGGTTGGCAAAAGATCGAGCTACCCCGGTTGCAGACTGTCAGCGGTGCGCGCCTCCCGGTTGTCCCCGATCACGATCGTTGGAAATAGCGATCACGATCGGCTGGAAATGGTGATCACGATGCTCTGGAATGGGTGATCACGATGGCCTGGAATCGGTGATCACGATCGGCTGGAACACGCACTACCTATGGTTTCGAATGCTATGAGGCCTGCGCGCTGACGCACTGCAACCGGCCCTACGCGCGTTGATCTGCGGCAGCAGATGGGGGCGATACAATTCGCGCAGAACGAAGTCAAATTGAAGCAGTCGTCGTAGCCCTGTGCGTGGCAAACGCCGAAGTCGTGTGGCCTAGACCGGCTATGTTGATAGCTTGCTTTGGGCGAGATGATTGACTTCGACAGGGACATCGGTGCTTCGCTGGTGGATGAGCGCGTCCATTCCTTTGCGGTGCAGCAAACGAAGTCCCCGTGCAAGTTGCCGAAGATCGTTCCGGTGCGGACCAACCGGAAGTCGCCGCGCTCGCCTCAGTGCGTCCGCGGCTTGCTTTTCCAATGGCGAAAACTTTCGCGTCATCCACTCGTCCCCGAAAACCAGAAAACTGTGCGGCGGTACCTTACTCAAGCCATCAAACAATTCTGTGAACTATCCCATATTTGAGCCACGTGCGGGAATTAAATGGGATCGTCCACGAGACCCTATCGCTTTTCAGTGATGGCATTAACCACCGCACTAGCTTGAGCTCGCACGCAATCCACGCCGAATGACCGTGCCCTTCAGTGGCTGCTCAAATCCGGTCCCTCGGTTAAAATGCCTTCAATTTCACGCGATTGTCGCAAAATTATCACTCTTGAGCCTTTTTCGACGCCAAGTGCCGCAATTAAATGTGGATTGCGAGACTGCC
The DNA here is from genome assembly GCF_059803455.1 of Bradyrhizobium sp. UFLA05-108. Classification (NCBI taxonomy): domain Bacteria; kingdom Pseudomonadati; phylum Pseudomonadota; class Alphaproteobacteria; order Hyphomicrobiales; family Nitrobacteraceae; genus Bradyrhizobium; species Bradyrhizobium sp. UFLA05-108. Next base: position 65,488 of record NZ_JBANAZ010000016.1, read on the forward strand.
TTCTAAGCGGGGGCTTGTCTCTGCCGCGTGGATTTTATTCGTTAGTGCTCCCAAGAACCCGGATCGCGCTATGAACATTGATCACCTGAAGTCGCTCTCCCTTGAAGAGCTTTGGAAACTTCACGAAGTCGCGGCCTCCGAACTCGAGAAGAAGTTATTGGCAGAAAAAGCGAGATTAGAGGAGCGGTTGCGCAAGATTGGAATGGCTCACGAACACGCTCCGCTTGATCGTAAGCGCCGCCGATATCCCCCGGTTCATCCGAAGTATCGTAATCCGAAGAACCCGGCGGAGACCTGGTCGGGTCGTGGCCGCCTGCCTCGATGGCTCAGGCCAGAACTTCGGGGCGGTCGGAAGCTGGATGATTTCCTGATTAGGCCAGCGCTTGATCAGAAGCGGCAGATGACCTGAGCGGATCGAGCGGCCTGCCGCCCCTCGGCCGTGCGTTTGTTTGGGCTTTGGTTGCCAAGGCGCGGAATCGACCCGGCCTGTGCCTGCGCAATTCATGAACGGCTGGACCGATACGCGGAATTCTCCGCGATGGTGGACCGGCGCACATAGTTGCAGCGGCGCTCGAGTCAAGCACCATTGAGCTGCGGAGATACCGCTCATCACGCGCGTCGCACACCCAATCGCCGAGGTCGCAACAGTAGATGTTCTCTGACCTCGTCCCATCAATGCGGTTTGCGAGATTCGTGCAGCTCATTCGACAAAAGACACGAGCGGCAGCTCAGGCCCCAATCGGAGATACGCCGAGCCCAGCCGCTACAGCTGGTTAGCTCAGATCACCGGCGAGGTATGAGCGCAGGCGCATTCCTGGGAATTGCGCGGCCGCGAAACCCATTTCATTTTCGCCGACTTCAGAGTGCTTTGCGCGGGAGCACGTTGGTCGAGTGGCCACCAAATAGGTTCCAGATTTAACCTTTGACGCTGGCATCAATCTTAACGAGCGATGTTCGTTTGCGCACCCGCACGCCCCTGATACGTTGAGCAACTTTCAAGATCGCAATGGTATCGATCGATGGATTTTTCGAGCGGACCCTTGCCTGAACACAGGCGGCGCGATTTCATGATTAGATATTCATCGTATGGCAGTACGAATTACGCAGCGCGAACATCTCTGGCCAACTCGGATCCGCTCGAGGCAGCATATCGCGAGCTTCTTGAACTGCGCGAGCGCGTTCGACGGGCCGAATCTGCGGCGAGGCGGAGCCCGTCTGGCGACAAACTCGGTTTAATTGACAGAAACGGCTCGCGACATCCTCTGGACGCTGCCCACAAGCGCCGCGCGTTCGACAGAAAGGCGCGTTGATTTCGCGGAGCGATGCTTTGTTAGTGCGGAGCAGCGCATCGTCCCAGACCGGTGCGGGCCTCGCATTGTCCCACGGCGGGCCTCCGGCGTTTGCGCCTCCGATCGGCGATTGGGATACGTCGTCGCGATCCGGCCTCTATGCTCAAGGATGTCTCGCGGCGCTCTCTTTTCCTGTTGCAGAGCATAGCGTCGGCTCATCGTCATCTGCTGGCCCGACGACATTTTCTGGTTCGGAGTATCTGCCGGTAGATAAGGTCTCTCATGGCGAGTGGGACCTCGGGGCACGGATACGCTTCCAACTGGAGGCCATCGCAGCCGCTGGGGAATTAACCTTCACCGCTTACTTAAATTGCGAAATGATGTTGTCGCCGGGCTGCAATTCCATGAAGGTCTGGCGTAGCCGAACGGGATGGTCAGATGTGGGACCTGCGTACCCGCAAGGTTAGGGGCCGACCGTCGAGAGATGGCGGCCCCGCCGATTTTGCAGGCGCAAGCGTTGGATTGCGTGATGGAGTGGCGAGCGCCGGGATACGGCCTTTCTCGGGAGCAGCAAGCCGCCATACTGCTGCCATGGCGACCATGTCAGACGAATTTAATGGGTCGCGCGCGAAGATATTGCAGGATCTCGCAGAGCAATCGGACGCGTTCATCAAGATGCGTCTTTTGGGTTTGATGAAGCGCTACGCATGAGCCCCGGGAATTCGAAGCACGGCATGCATCGGCCGGTTGATCGGGACGCGCTTCAGTGCCCGACGTTCGATCATGGGGAAAATCTCAAACGCGAAGATAGTTTTCCGTCGAATGAGTGCGGTTGCGAGGGAGATCAGTTTACAGGTCCCGCCGACGTCCTAGAAGTAGCTGTCCCCCAAAGTTGATCTGGGTCGTTTACGCGACAAGACGTATCGTTGCCTCATTAAAATTGAACGGGAGCTCGTGGTTAATTCGCACCCTTGCCGCCGACCTGGCAAAGAAACGGGACCCCAAATGGCTTGCAAATTACTTATCCGTTGTAATTCAGGCGCCCGGCGAGCCGCTGGATGTGACAACATAGCCAACGAGACGATGAAAGTTGGCGATGTCCCTGTGGTTCGCATCCTGGAGCGGGACGCTAATGCAAAATCCGGGCTGCCTCGGCGAGCCGGACCTTCTCTCGCAGATCCTCGAGTTCGTCGATCGCTTCCAGCAACGTCACAAGCTGGCGAGCAATATGTGTCAGAGTGGGCTTTTGGCGTCTAAGAATGCGAGCTTGTTGTGCCATAGTTGCACGCCTCCTTGCGTTCTATGGGCCAACTCGCAAACAACGTGCCACCCATGGCAATGGGCGATCGATATCCCGAGTGCTTAGCTATCAATGGGCGGGCGCGTCATCTGAGTATCCCGCTGGCCTTTCGCCAGCCTTATAGCGATACTCCTCTACCGTTCCAGCTACGGCACAGTGTGCGGCGTGCGGATGACCCCACGACGATGCGCTGCTCGGCGGGCCTGGGAGGAGGCGGCCTCAAAGGCCACGCGCTCTGGCTGCCGTGCGCGCAGGCGCGTGTCAACGCCGAGCAAAAGGTCCACTATCGGCAGATGCACAAGACCGGCGACCATCGCGACGATCCGGCGACAAGTGAGGCGCAAATGATGCTCACATTCCGATCTTCATCGCTGCAGAAATTCGAGATTATGGGCACCGATCCTGATGGTCGCCGCAGCAGCGTGACGGCGACCAAGAAGGCCGACGCGTTTAGTCGGGAGCGATCGCAAATCCATCGGGCCGCAATCGGCAAGCGTCCTATCACGGCCTGGCGATCCTAGACGCGACGAGCAAGTTACTCGCGTCACATGACGCCGGGTTCAATAATGACAACGCGCGCGGCGATCGGAAGGCGCTCCTCGCCCAAGCAGATGACACTGAGCTCGAGGAGTGCGACACCACGCGCAACAGCTTCAGCGCGCCCCCGGGATGAAGAACGCCGACAAGGAACGGCGCTATCCGAGCAAAAGCTCAAACTGGCGCAAGATTGCTCGATCTATGTACGTGCACGGGTTAGGGGGTGACTGTCGCGAGATCTTGATCACGCCGCGAGCCGGTTTTTGGAGGGGACCAAGTGGCGGAGCGTGACAATCAGAACTGCCTGCTATCCAGTCCGTCGCCGGCGCTTCACCAGCCAATACACGCCATACCCGATTGCAAGAATGGGCAGTCCTGCGCCCGCAACAGGTCCGGGAGCTCCGTGCGCATCACCGCCTTTTTTGATCTGGCCGGGAGCGTTCTCACAGTTTCCGTTGCCATTGCAGGCGGATGCTGGTGGCGCGGACAACACCAGAGCGAGAGCGAAAGCCGCGGCGGTTAAAGTGCACTGGGCAATCTTCATTGACTTTCTCCCTGCGCGGCTGTGACAACTTAAACGATTATATCCTCATGTTTTCCCAATATTCATTAAATATGTTAAATGCGATCAAATGTCGCCCCTCAAGCAATGTTTCGGCGACCCAAGTTCCACGCGATCCACGCCGATGCGATCGGCTCCCAGCAGCTTTCCTGGCAGTAGCCGTTTGGTTTCGGCAGCGATTGGGTGAAAGTGAGTCGCGTGTGTTATGGGCTTCGTGAATTGGAACCAATACTGCCGCGTTGCTACGTCGTGAATGACCAAGCGGGTTGAAATACTGGAAGTTGTCGGAATAGACTGTTGCAAGCGCACCGAACGCGCGGGAACTCGGCGGACGGCGCTCAAGCTTGCGCAAGGGGACCGCGATAGCGCTAGCGGCGATTGCCACAAGAAGGTCGGGACAGTCGAACACCTCAACCAGTTGATCGAGAATAACGCGCTCGTTAGTGCGCGGTTGAGGCTTCAGGTATTCTTCAAGGATGCGCTGCGCATCGCTGAGAGCTTGTAGAGCCAGCTCTCGTCACGCATTAAACCGCACTCCATTGCGATTAACCGTGTCTGTTATAGCAAATACAGCGGTTGGCTGCGTTGGAACCTGAGGTCAGAATGCTGCAATGCAATCCTCAACACGGAAATTCGGTTGGAGTGTTTCCGTCATAGCAACTTCTGTTTTCTTCAGGAGAGAGAGCGTGCTCCGGCGCTTACGGTAGAGCCACGCCCGCGCGACCCCGCCGTACGATCGTCTTTATGGCTTCGATCGCACTTCAAGCGGCACCACATTGTGTCGGTCGATCGAAGCCGAGTCCGGTTCGATCACCGGGCCTGAGCGCACGCTCTGCCGCCCGAGAATCTGCTCAAGTTCAAGAGCCTCTATTGCGATCTCATCTGCCAAGCGTGCGAACCGTTCCCGCTTTTCCGCATCATTCGCCCGCCTGCTCATGAGGGCGAACTCCGCGGCATCGGCGCGGAGGTTCTCCAACTTTTCCCTGAGGTCCTTCATGGTATTGACTCAGCTGCTGAACCACCTCGCGTGGGGTAGCTACAGATCAACGACAAGACCATGCTACGAGTTCATCGTTAATCGCTCGTTGCCTTGGCTCGCCGCCTGGCGATGGACGCCCCCAACGGGGTTGCCTTTCCGCGACGCTTCGCGCGCTCGGGCTCGCAACTCGTCCAGTTCGGTAAGTTGAGGATTAAGCGCTTCGCCGCGTTGGCAAAAGACGAGAGCGGCAGCGATAGCTCAATCGCAAATCGCAGGCCGCTGTTTTCGTTCAATTTTGAAGACTGCCCAGGCGAGAAACGACGGCGGCGCGGCTGGGGATTTGTCCGGCTTCATCAAGCCTCTTCGGACATCGAACGACAGTCGGCACGTAGGAATCACAACTAACAGTACTTGATGCGCTAAACCGACGATTAGTTGCCAGCCGCCGCGCAGTGAGTTCAAACTATGAAAGCATGATTCGGGGGGATCATGGATCGGAAACAGTTTGAGAATATGTCTGTTGACGAGCTGTGGGAACTCCACAGCGCGGTCAACGATATTCTCGCCGCAAGATTATCTGCCAAAAAGCAAAAACTTGAACGCCGTCTCGAGATGCTCAATCGACAGAGCACAGACCGTAGGTCAGAGCAGTGAACTCCGTCTCACGAGGGGATCTCCCTGGCGCCGAGGAAGGCCGACGCTGACCGCAGCCTTGGAAAAGGAATTGCGCGGGGGTCGGACAGCCGAATATGGAGGCGGGCTTCAGCCTCTCGTTGCGGTTGCACTAAGGTCAGCACAAAGCTGCTCGCGACAGTTTCAAGCCAAGATCACGGTGGTCCTGCGGCCAGCTTGGGCACAAACTGCATCATTTCGACGCCCCTTCTGCGTAGCGAGTAATCTACGGAAATGTCGGTGCCGATTGCCACGGATGCTGGCACATGGAATAGGACCTGGCGGCTCGGCTCAAACCCCTGCGACTGGAGCCGTCTCCATCTACCATTTGCCCTGAAGGGCCATTTAAAAATAATAAATTAAAGGTTTTAAAATTAACTAGATCGTTGCAAGATAATATAATAAGGTGACGAAGCTTGGTGCCGGATGCACGCATCAAGCACAGGACCTGACCACGACCCCGGCAACCCATCCCCATCGCCTCCAAAGCGGACGCTCGGGTGCCGGGGTCAATTTCGTGTTGAACGGCCAGGCGATAAGGCGCGACGGCGAGCAGAGTGGTGGTTTCCACCGGCTTCCTGGGGTGGACGGCGTCCCGGTGGGGAAACTGAAGATTGATCGTCCCGAGATTAGCGTCGGGGCGTCTGGCGCCATGCTTACCTCGCCGATAAATCGAAAATATAAAATTAATCGAAATTAAATGTTTAAATTATTTAAAAATAGGATAAGCTATGGAGGCTTGGCGGTGATTCCGCGAGGCGATAACCTGACGACGGCCCCGGCATCATCCCCACCTGCCCCCAGCCCCCCTGGATGTCGGGGTCGTCGCTTTCCGGAGAGAGACGGCATATAGGCGGAGCGTATTAAGGGAGCTGCGGCATCAGCGGAGCTGGAGCACCCAAGCTCAATGCGTGGTTCACAAGCGCGCCGGCTCGAATCGCCCGAATGCGTGATTGCTGTCGAGGTGAGATCGCTTGGTAGGCCGCTTTTGGGGATACGAAAGTCATCGACGCCTCACTAGTCTGTCGAGAAACTCAAGGACGGATGGCTCCATCTCGTCGAGTTCGACAAAACGGCGACGAAGTTCATCTGCGATTTCCGCAGTTACATCGCGAGACCAGCCCTCGGCCGTGTTGAAGGCCACGATGCGTGCTGGATGAATGTACTGACCATCCAAAAGACGCCGAATTAGTGTTGCTCGGTCCGCACTGTCTTCATCCGTCTCGCACCAAGCGCGCCCGAGCCGCCCGCCTAGGTCATCCAGCACGAGATAAGTATCTTGGTTTGCCGGTATATGGGACGCGATAGGCGGGGAACGGGTCACCATTGTAACGCCGATGATTAGAAATGCTGATCTTGTATCATTAAACGTAATCAGAACAAAATTAAATGACCGTGGACCGCCTCCTGCGCCCGAAGAGGGACGCCTGTCCATGTGAGGAAAGCGCTACCCGGAGTTCCCTAAGGGCGCTGGGTACCATTGCAATCCCAACGCATCCTTTGCTCGTCAGGAAAATACGGATTGCGAGTAATCGCTGCGCTCGATGAAGCTCTGGCCCAGGCTGACTTCCAAAGGGCGTGCCCTTCCTGGCATGCGGGTAGCTAGAGAAGATGCAAGAAGCCGAGAACGGCTCCACGCGGAGGGGCGTTCGCCGCGACGTCCACTCGGTAGCGCCAGCATCTGATTGGGGCAGTTGATGCGCTCATCAACTGGACCTCGACGTTTTCGTTGCCCCCACCAGATGGCAGCGCCATTCGCACACGTGCCGCTATTTGACGGAGGCGATTGCCTTGCACGAATTTGAGCCGCGCAACTGCTGCCCGGCCGCCACCTCCTGGCATCGTCCGCGCGTTGCTTCCACTGTGGTGGTTTGTGCCGGAGAGCGGTTCTGTGGCCCTCTCGAGCATGCGACTGTCTTGGGTCGTCGTGAGGGCCGCCTATTGCATAGGCGCCGGTATCGATGTTGGCGAGATTGGCATTCAGCCAACATGCAGCTTCGTCAGAATCCGACAACGTAAGACATCAGCGCCTATGCGCTGCCCACGCGGAAGGCAGTCATTCAGCACCGAAGGATGGCCTATTTTATGAATGCTGCGCTGGAAAGTTCCCGGCGCGCTTCCATGAAACGTGAGGAACCGTATCCCGGAACTTCGGAGATTGTTTTTTTCCAGATGCAAGGAACCGAAGCGTGGCCATCTGTGTTCGAGCGTGCGGGTCCTCTCGGCTTCACGTCCAGCTCTTCAGCACACCGACCGGAACTGCTCCGTCGCTACAGTGTTCCGTCGCTATATCACAACATGAGGTCTGGAACTGCAAACGACGCCCGAGGGCTTGATGCGGCAACAAGTGCCGCGTTACTAAATTTTGGGCATGGACTCTGACATGACACGTACGGGCGGTGACGATGGAGAGCGAGCGCCCGATAACTCATGAAAGCGATGATTGTCCGCTAGACGTCGTCGCGCGAGATCAACTGTTGTAAACCATCAACAAGCGTGTTGATGCAAGGTGCCGCGCATCACTTATCAAATGTTAACGCCGACAAAACAGCCTCGAGAATCTGTCTCTGCAATTCAGAGATCGCATGCTTCTCTGCATCGCAAAGATTTTGCGTGCGGTGCCACAATATCGCTGCGATCAGTCAACAACCTCCGCGTCGAAATTCGCAAGTGTTCGCGATCGCGACGAGTGTCGCGCGCTCCAGGGATCAAGTCTCCTCTCGGAAGCAATCCGATCGACACGCAGAGGTTCGAATGGCTGTAGCAACATACGGTTCAGATGATGTTGAGACGGTCTCGTCAGCGCACGGCGCCGTTCTGCAGCGTCCCTTTCAGGTCTTCGTTATTGCGGCCGACTTCCTGCTGATCTTGCTTTGTTATGTCGTGGCTTCCCTGTTCTACAGCGGCATCGTCGCTTCCAATGCTGACGGAGCCTCGCTCGGCGCGGGACTAATCGTAGGCGCGGTGTTCGTTGCTATTGCCTATTTCAAAGGCGTGTACGCGACGCATCGGTTGCTTAATCTCGTCTGGCAGTTGCGCAAAGCTCTCATCATTTGGCTCGCGTCACTGACGATTCTTGCCGTCGCGGCGTTTCTACTGAAATCGACGGACAATCTCTCCCGCGGCACCGTCATCTTGTTTGCTGCAGTCGGCGGCATCGGACTGCTCAGTCTGCGCTTCGCATGGCAGTTTGCACTCGGCACGAGTTTTGCGAATGGCCGGCTGGTCGATCGGAAGGTTGTACTGCTTAGTCTCAGGCCGATTGATTTCACCACAGATCGATTCAAGGACCTGCGCAGGAATGGGTTCGACGTGGTGCGCCATTTCGTGCTTGCCAACGATAATGGCGATAGCGGGTGGAAGACACAGATTCGCGATATCATCCGGCAGTCGCGCGCGGTCGATGTCGACGAGTATCTTCTTGCGGTTGACTGGAATGAGCTGCCGTTGCTGCCGAAGCTCGGACAACATCTGCGCGCGGTGCCGCAGCCGATACGCGTTCTTCCGGATAATTCGATCGCCGATCTCGTGTCACGCCCGTTCTTGCCGGTCAGCGGCACGGTGGCGATCGAGATCCAGCGACCTCCGCTGACCGTGTTCGAGCGCCTGCAGAAGCGTTGCCTTGATGTGGGTGTCGCGGCCTTTGCTCTTGTCACTTTGGCGCCGCTGCTCGTGATGGTCGCCGTTCTGATCAAGCTGGATTCACCTGGTGCCGCGATCTTCCGGCAATCGCGACGGGGCTTCAACGGCAAGCCCTTTGAAATCTGGAAATTTCGTAGCATGACGGTCTGCGAGAACGGTCAGACGATCATCCAGGCAACGAAGCATGACGCGCGAGTGACGCGGATCGGGCGTCTCCTTCGCATGACGAGCATCGATGAATTGCCCCAGCTCTGGAACGTGCTGCGCGGCGATATGTCATTGGTTGGGCCGCGCCCGCACGCGCTTGCGCACGACAAATACTACGATGAGATTATTACTAACTACGTCTACCGCCACCACATGAAGCCAGGACTGACCGGCTGGGCCCAGGTTAACGGCTTCCGTGGTGAAACACCGACCATCGACCTGATGGAGAAGCGGGTGGAATATGACGTTTGGTACGTCAGCAACTGGAGCATTTGGCTCGACCTCAAGATCTTGTCGCGCACGGCGGCTTCCGTATTGTTCCAGGAGGCCTACTAGCGTCTACGTGAAGCGCAAGGAGAAGCAGCACCAAGAACCCATCCGTAGGGCTTTGCGTCAAAGGTCTTGCGTTAACCTTGTCAGCGGCGCTGTCCTGGATCCTGCATCCTCTTCCGGAGCCGCACGATCGCATCACGTCCCGCGGTCAGCGGCGAGGCTAGGATGAAAAAGGTTCCCAACGCACGTGACACGAAGACATGGCGAAGCGAAACTGGTTCGCCTTGATCAAGCCGGTCTTTGTGCTTGTCGATCGGAGCGGGCGCAAAGGTGGTTCTTGAGGGCCGTGAGCTCGATTTCCTTGGAGGTACCACGATCAGAACGAATAGAACGTTGAGCAGCAGCCAGATGCTCAATATGACAAGTATAGCCGACATCCGGTCTTTCCAAAAATACAGGATCAAGTATGGAGTCAAGAACTGCCCTCGGAGCTCTCTCGGTCGTTTTTATCAATTCGGGCAAAAGTCGGCTACGTCAATGATCGTCATTGCGACCGGGACAACTACGGTCTGCGATCGACACACCTGGGATCGCTGGTTCTTCGAGGCGAAGCACAACATCGTCGGAACCGATCGCGACTGACGCCGGGCTCCCGCTCTCGCCGGTGTGAAAACATAACCGGGGCACGTTTCCCAGCCTCCGGCGGGAGGGCCTGGCCGCTGCTCAACGAAGAATTCGAGATATGATATCAAGCCCGCGCAACTTAGCTCTTTGAAGCGGCGCCACAATGTCGCTGTGTTTGGTAAGCAACTTCGCTCTGTAGCGCACTTCCAAACTTGGATGGGCAACAGTTGCAGCCCATTCCGCGTTGTGCTCGTTCCTTTCGCCAAAACTTGTTGTGTTTGTTGGTTTTTGGTTCACGCGGCCGTTGCCGCTGAGCGGAGGGTTCGATATGTCTGCGAGCGCGTATCGCTCCGATGAACTCCGCATATTGGAGCCGAACTGCGGCACTCAGTTGCAGAGACCGACGATTCTGCAGCCGAGTCGCGATTACTCGATCGCGGAGTCGAGCGCGCGGCCGCTTTTGCCAGTCAGCGAAGCCGTCGCTATTGAGCTTCAGAGGCCTTCCCTGTCGGTGCGCGAACGATTTCAGAAGCGCTGTCTCGATATCGGATGTGCGTCCGTCACCCTTGTAGCGCTGGCACCACTGATCATCACGACGGCGATCCTGATCAAGTTGGAAACTCCGGGCCCGATCATTCTTCGCCAGTCGCGTCGTGGTCTCAACGGCAAGCCGTTCGAGATCTGGAGGTTCCGCAGCATAGGCGTGGCCGAGAACGGCTCCAAGGTCCCGCAAGCCAATGGTGGGCGGGTGACGCGAGTCGGAGAGTTCTTGCGCAAGACCAGCATTGAAGAGCTGCCCCAGCTCTGGAACGTGCTGCGGGGTGAGATTTCCCTGGTCGGGCCGCGTCCGCATGCGCTGGTCTATGACCGTTTAATCAGCAAATACGTCTGGCGCTACCAAATGAAGCCCGGCCTGATCGATTGGGCCCAAGCCAACGGCTTCGGGGGAGCGACGCCCACCGTCGACCTGATGGAGAAGCGCGTGCAGTGCGAGGCCTGGTATGTGAGGCACTGGAGCATCTGGCTCGACGTCAGGATCATTTTCCGCACCGCAGTCGCGCTGATGTATCAGGAAGCCGATTGAGAGCGGTCGATCGCGCGTCATTCGGCGAGGCCGCGACTAGGATCGAAGAGCAAGAGGGGAAGCGGTCGTCAAACGGCGAGCATGCATGGACTGCTGACCGCATCGTAATCAGCCGCGCAGTGTCGCAAGGAATGACGGATCGATCGATTCGACAGCGTCTTCCAGGAAAGCCTTGCCGAGGTCTGATGCCCGCCGATAGGCCGACACGAGTGCTGATTTCGATTCAGGCTCTCGGGTCAAAATCAGCCGAACATCGTTGCGTACGAGGTCCTTGACGTCCGGAATGGCCAGCGCATCGGAGCGGCTCGCTATGTCGATCCGCACTGGGATCAAGCGCTGGTCGTTTGGCGCGATATAATAAGCCATCTTCAGCGCCTCGACCGCGACGGGATCGTGGGGGTCGCGTTGGGCCTGAAGCAGCGCCAGCGCCAGCCACAGTTCAGAATTGTAAGGCGCGATTGAGAGCGTCCGCCTGACCCTGCCGATGGCGTCTGCATGCTTTGTCGATCGCACGGTCGCCGGCTTTTGCTGACCAGACTGGATCGCCTGCAGAGCGGCGATCAGGGCATGATTGCTCTCCAGCTCCGATCCGAAGGGAGAGAGCGTTGCCAGTGAGGAGGGCAGATCTTCAGTCCAGCGCGAGCTAATCCTGGCTGCATCGGCAGGAAATGTCGTGTGCTCCAACGCCATCACCTCTGCTATGGCCAAGACCATCGCATGGGATCCGATGATCAGCGCCAACGCAGTCAGAAGAATGCGAAATCTGCGTGAGGAGGTCATTTTCGGCGGGCTAGTTCGATGTAAGGCAATCTCATGGCGCGAGCCTGCTGTCGCCTAACGGTTGGCGCACGCTGGTCCGGCCCACCGATTGTGCAAGTCCAAGTCCGACCATCACTGCCACGACGATCTGGATCGTCGGGCTTGAGAGACTAGAATCGAGGAAACTCTCGCAGAGTACGACCAGAATGCCGGCGGCCGCGGCAGCCGCGAAAAAGAAATCGCGTCCTCGCCGTACGGCGCCGCGAAAGCTAACGAAGAAGAGCTGGGCGGCGAAGCCTGCCAGGACCACAATCGCCAGTCGTCCCGACTCGATAGCGATCATGATTGCGGTGGAAGGAGGTATCGCCAACGCTCCAACGCCAAACTCCTGATAGGCCATCGACGTCAGCCCAAATGTTCCGATGCCATTCCCCAACAACGGTGCATCAGAGAGCAGGTGTTTTACCGGTGCGACCGCTTCCGGGGAGAGGTTGGCGAATCCAAGGAGGCTCGAACCACCGGATTGAGAGTGCGGTAGCGCCATGAGGCCGGCCATTGCTGCAAGGATTGAAAACAAGATCGCCGATGGCCAGGAGCGAAATCCCAAGCGGCGGACAGCGGCGATGAAGACGAGGACAGTCAATCCCCAGCCAGTGACCGCCAGCAAGGCGCCTCGTTCGAGGGTCGCCATAGCGGCGAACGCCACGGCAATTCCGAACAGACCGGAAAGAACCCCGACCCACAGCTGGAGCGAGGCCAGATTGTGGATGTCCTGTTGGTGCAGGTGATGTTCGAGTGCCCGGGCAACGAGCGCACCATTTGCCAATACTGCGAGCGCAGCTGCTGCCGAAAATGGGCTCGTAGCGGCGCTCGTCCCGGAAATCATGCCGGTGAACAAACCGAATCGGCGGAGCAGGACCTCGATCGACATGAAGGTCGTTACCGCGCACAACGCGAACAGGATCGTTTCGGCCCTGTGGCGATCCTTGGTGATGATGACGGTCGACACCACCAGCGACACAGCAACCAGATAGTGAAACAAGCTCTGCAACGTTGCGCCGGGGGCAACGCTGATGCGGCCAGGTAGGGATGGCTGGTTCAATGCGACCGAAGTCGCCGACCAGATTTGGTTTGCAAGCGAAACAGTGGGCGCCGGAAAAATTTGCAGCGCCATCCAGACGATCGGAAGCAGGACCACGGGCAAAAATTGCTTCAGCAATTGTGCAGCAGACGCGAGTTCGGCCTGCGGCGACCTTGCCGCCATGGCCATAGTCATGGCGGCAACGAGCGCAACCATATGCTGTGCGAAGGCGCCGTTTGCGATCGCCAAGATCGGAGCCGCGGCCAGCAATGTGATTAGAAGGTAATGAGCGATCGACAAGCCGCGAGACTTCGAAGGGGAAATGGAGTTCACCGCGGCAAAGGGCTCACGTTGGCGCCTATCCCATAGGCGAACATGTGAATCTAACGCAGTCTTGCTCATTGCGCTGTTCGTTGAGAATGTGACTGATCATCGGTCGGTGGCGCGCCACCGGGCCGAATGCAGTCGATTTGCGGGATTGATGGGCATGATTGAATTACCGGGCATGGCAGTTTTGCAGCAAGTAACGTAGGGCCGTAGCCAGTCCGGCGATTGGCACCGCCCCGCGGATGGCGCTCGGCTTGGTTCCGATTTCGACGGCAAGCTCGTTTGCGTTCTGCCAGTCGCTGGCAGCAAGCTTGGAGGCATCGGCGGGCAGTAGCAGCGCCACTCCGCCCTGGATCACCGTTGCTTGGAACTCTGCCTGCTTTTCTCCTGCTATCAGGGTCACGTTCGGTTGCGTCGAGCGGGACAGGGGTTCGAGAACGATGAGCACAACTTCGATGCCGTCCTTACCGCATTGCAAGTTCAAGCCCGCAAGGCGCGCATCCGATTTGGCGCCATCGACGACGTGCATCACTGAAATGGCGTCGGCGCCACCGTCGGGATTTCTGCTCTTGACCAATCGCCAACCGCCCTCAAGCTGTGTCGACTGGCTGCCGGCCTCGACCTGCCTGAGCGCCTCTTCGTCGCAACGTCGACGCTGCTCGGCGTCGACGCCAGACGCGCAGTTCAGAATACCCGGACGCAGCGGCTCGGCTCGGCCGGAACCATACGGCAACACCAAGACACCAGCGCAGAGCAAGATTATGCGCATCATCATGAACGCAGACGTAACCTCCGCCGGAGTCGAATTCTTCATGTCGTACTCTAAGGCCTGTTAAAACATAATCCATCGCGCCGCATGACACCGTGATGTTGTGGGGCGATAGCATCAAGCCAAGCTTGAACGTCAATCGACGTAACCATACCTCTTGTAGTATCGATTGCGATAGTAGGCTGCGCCGTATGTATCGTAGCGGCTCATCACCGACACGTTCACCTTGTTAAGAACTGCACCCAGCAGACGCTCGCGCACGATCGGCGTTTCACCTAGCACGCGCTCGACGATATCCACCTTAGACTTCGCCCATTCGATGACGAGAATATAGGAGTTAGCCAGCCCCCTGGTCGCCCGAACGTCGACGACCGGCGCCAGCGGACTAAGGTCGAGAACGATGCGATCGTAGTGTTGGCGTAGCTGTTGGAACAGGTTTTCCATCTCCTGCGAGGCCAAAAGGTCGCTCGAATTCGGGAAACGCGATGTGACCGCACAAGGAAGAAAATGCAGATTTGTCTGGGGGTCGATCCAGACCACTTCCTTCCAGTCGGCCTGACCGACGACGACGTGGATCAAGCCAGCCTGTGCAGTTGGCGTAAGCCTTGCGGTGAGGCTTGGATTGCGAATGTCGCCGTCGATCAGCAGGGTACGGCAGCCGCTTTGGGCCAACGTCTGAGCCAGGGCTTCGCTGATGGTTGATTTGCCCTCGTTCGGAAGGGCTGATGTAATCCCCAAAACCTTGTTGGACGCCGAACCGTAATTTGCAAGATCACTGGCCAGCTTGATGGACCGAAACCCTTCTGCGAAGCGCGAAAACGGGGCGTTGATCACGTACCGCCCGACGCTCTCCTCGGTCGAAAGCAGACGGTCGCGGTGTGGCTGCGGATGACCGGAACCCGCCGCCGATCCCGAGAGTGGCGAGGTCGTGCCGGATCCGCCGTTTCCAGGCGGCGCCTGCTGCGGCTTGGGCTTGCCGCGTTTACCGAATCGCCATGCCGCCTTGCGCCGTTGCGCGGGAAGGGCGTTGACCACACCTTGCTCTATGACAGGGATTGAGGCCAGACAGCTGGTCTGCACGAATTGCTCGACCTGGGAAACAGTTCGGAAGACGCGATCCATCATGTCGAGCAACATCGCGACGATGCTCGCGAGAATCGATCCGCCTACGAACGCTGCGAGCAGGATGAGTGTCGTCTTTGGCGACGTCTTGTTGGGAAGAGTCGACGCGGCCTGGGTGATCACCCTCGCTTCAGTAATGGGAAACGATTGCTGCTGAACCGAGACCATGTACAGCTGCAGGAAGTTGTCAGACAGGGCGCGGGCGCTCTGCGCGTTACTTTCGAGATCCCTCAGGACGATCTGGGCCTGGCTGGTGTTGTTCGACACCGCGATGGTTTCGTTCAAGCTCTTCTGGCTGGACTCTTCTCGCGCCTTGGCGATTTCAAGGTCGCTCTTGTAGACCTCGGCCGTACGTCGCAGCTCATCGATAATCGAGCGCCGGATTTCACGCATCTGGTTGCGCAAATTGACGACGGCCAGATGGGTCGATCCATATCGGTTCGACCAATCTGCCTGCTTGGCGTTGTACTCGAGGTAGGTCTGTCGCAATTTGGTGATGACCGGGTTAGCCATCGTTTCGCTCACGGTCGCGAGGTCGTTCAGAATGACCGTCGAATCCTCAGTGTCCGCATTCAAAATCGTGGTGATGCGTTCGAGCTTGGCTTGTGCCTCGGCTCGCTGGCTACGGGCCGTTGTCAGCGAAGTGTTGATTTCGGCGAGTTGCTGCTCGGTCAGTAGTCTCCCACCTGCGTCGACGATGTTGTTCTTGGCCTTGAAGTCGGCGACCGCGCGTTCGGCGGTGGATGCTTGCGACCGCAACTCCTTCAATCGGTCCTGCAGCCAGACCGCCGCGCGCCTGGACGCCTGATATTTCGACTCCAGCGAGTCCACGATATAGCCATCGGCGACCGCGTTGGCGATCTGCGCGGCCTGCTCCTGCGACAACGCCTGAAAGGCGATCTCGATAACATAGCTCACGCCGACGCGTTTGATGCTGAGGCCGCCTGCAAAGCGCGCGAGAGCTGCGCGCAGCAGTTGGTCTTCCGTGGGTGGCTTCGACTCCGAAAAAAATCGGAAAATCGCGTCGCTGATGCTACCGAGCACTCCGCCGCCGCCGTCGCTCATAAACTCCGGCGACTCGACGAGCTTCAGGTCCTTGATGACCTTGGAAGCGATCGCCTCGGACTTGAGGAGTTCGACCTGACTGTCGACCATCGCCGAATCGATCGGATTGTCGCCGCCGCTTGTCGTAGCCTGCGTCTGCAGGCCCTGCATCTTGCGGCTGTCGATCATCAGGATGGCCGTGCCGGTATATCGTTTCGTCGCCGTGAACACGTAGACGCCGGCAAGAAAGATGCACAGGAGCAGCGTGAAAATGATCACGGGATACTGCCGGCTGAACAGCGCTAGCGCAGAGGAGATCGTCTGCTCCAGCGATGGGGCCTCGGGCGCAGTGGAGTCGATCTCGCGAGATGTGATTTTGGTTTGAAGCATCCGGCTCGCCTACGTGAACCTATTGTGATTTGCGATGTATGGCATCAGCCTGGCCGTGCCCCCGCGCTGAATCTGTGAGCGTGTAAGGCGCCGGAGCGAACTGCCTGACGTCAGCAAAAGTTCGACACGGCGGATACGGTAGTCGAGATCGCTGCGCTCGTGAGTTGACCGGTGCCGCCGCCGGCATCGATGGAATAGCTAGTCGGATTGTTTGACAAGTTGTTGGCCAAGGAAGTTTCGGCAACGCTGCCGGGCGCGATCGGTTCCGTTCGCCGCAAAGTCGTCATAATGCGCATCTCCGCCAAACCGCCCAAGGCTGCGACTGTCAGTCAGGATGACCTGCACCGCCTTGGAAGATCATTGGTTCGCCGATCTGTTGGATAGAGATCGAGCAAGTCCCATGCCGACTAAATGGAACCGGCGCCGACGAACCCGTAAATTCTGCGATGCAATATCGGCCTGAGTGTGACGGGGCGGGCAACGAATCGAAAAACCGCAGTGGGCGGAAGTGAATCCTGCCTGTTCGCTGCGATCAACCACGAACGGCCCGATGCGAAAAAGCCCGGCTTGGGAACACCCGCCACCAGGGCGAACGACTGTTCCGAAGTTCCACCGAATTGATCGTGAAACAGTCAGGCCGTCGATATCTCAATCAAAATCCTCGATGGAGGATTCCCGCTTCCATTCCGCAAGCGAGCTTGCCAGGTCGTATTCGAACTTGAAGCCGCTGGCCACGAGGCGCTTCGGCATAATGTTCGTGGAAAACCACAACTTCCTGATTCGGTCGCGATTGATGCCCGTCTTGATGCCGACAGCGTGCAGCATCTCGAATGGAAGCACGGCGAGATTCATTAGCCATACCGGAATCGTGATCGTTGGCTTTGTGTATTTGGCAGCTTTGGAGAATGCCGAACAGATCTCGCTGATCGTGTAGCGTTGCTCGTAGCAGAAATTGTAGATCGATAAGCTGTCGTTGCGAGACGCCATGAAGAACATCGACGAGACCAAGTCCTTCACGTAGCCGCACGACTTGATAGTGTCGGTTCGGCCGGGATAGATGAAGGCGCGTCTTTCGAGAAGCCGCGACAATCGCGTGAAATTGCCCCGCTCGTGGTGTCCGTAAATAACAGCGGGGCGAACGATAGTGAGCCGTCTGTCCGAGGCTTCCGATTGCCACAGACGATGGATCGCCTCGGCCGAGAGTTTGGAGCGTCCATAGGCGCTGACCGGCGCCGGTGTCGCATCCTCGTCAAGCGGGGCTTCGGTGGGACCGTAGATCGATATCGAGCTGGTGAAGACTATACTCCGGCTGCCCGTCTCCCTCGCAAATCGGCAGACGTTCACGGCGCCCAGCACGTTTGTATAATAGTAGTCACCCTCCGGGTGACCCGGGGTGACGTGAATCGCAGCCAGGTTGAAGATGTCGGCAGGCATTCCGTCTCCGACCTTCGGATCGATCGGCTCACGGACGTCATGATGGACATATTCAACGCCATCGACGCGCGCCCTTGGCTTGCCGATATCGACTGCGACGATCCGGTCGTAGCCCCCGGAAGCGACCAACCGCGTCATCAGATGTGTACCGATGAAGCCTGCGCCGCCGAACACGATAGCTTGGGTAGGATTGGACATTATGGTTCGGGCCAAAGTGCGTGAAGCCTACTGGATCAAGTGCGACGAATTTGCGGTCAGAGCGTGCGAGTGCAGGAGGACGCGAGACACGCCAAAGCCGCGTAGAATTCGGGCTGTGCGACTGGGGTAATGGGGTAGAGATCGGTGGTCATTCGTCTGACGGTATCCTTTCGATCGGATGGTTAGAGGTCAGACTGGGACGTCGGTCTCCAGCATCTCGATGAGGCCGAAGCCGGCAATATGATGGAACGATACTTTCTGGCCTCCAAACAAGACCGCCGGCGCGGGGGAACTCACGGGAACGATTTCGATTCCGGAGGCAGCCAGGGACTCGAGTGCCAGTTCGGCATTTGGGCAGGCGTAGCACAAATGATAGATCATGGAACCGGTTCGCTGGACGAGGTTGTCGATCGGAGAGGGGCCCTCACTCGGCCAGATCACTTCGACATCGGGCATGAGGGGATGATGCTGCATGGCGAGGTTGACCCGTTGTATGGGATCAAAGGCCGAGTTTCCCGGGGTGTAGCCGATCGAAGCCAGGAACTGAAACGCGGCTTCAGGGGATGCGACCGCGAGTCCCAGATGATGGAAGGCCAGTCCAGCTAGTGCAGGAACGACACGGCCCACTTTTATGCTCTCATGCTTTCTTCTCGATTAGAGCGGCGAACTCTCCGACATTCTTAAGGTTCCCGATTTCTGAAGCGGAAAACTTCACGCCGAATGCCTTCGAGACCGCAAGTACCAGGCGGATGTGGGACAGGCTGTCCCAGCCATCGACGTCATCTGCCGTGGTCTGCGGCGTAACATTCAATTCGTCCTCGTCAAACACCTCCCGAAAAATGGCAGTGAGCTTGCTGTAGAGCTGGGCATTTTCCATTTGTCTTATCCTTTGATGGTGGTCGGCTCGCGGATCACGTCTCAATTGGATTTCGGGACAGCCAATACGCGTTGGGAAGATTGGAGGGTTGCGACCGGTGGTTCTGTATCGTCCTTCTCTTTCTCCTGGCAGACGAATGAGTTCAGCACCATGGCGAGCCTGGTAGACCATACTTGAGCCAGGTGCCGCTTGGCGTGGACCTCGTCGGAGTAGTCCAGGTTCTGGTCGAGATCATCCATGCTCAGCGACACAAAGTTCGGGCGGTGGCCAAATTGCTGAACTACGTCCTTCAGGGCTTCCTGGTAACCTTGTTGGTAAGGGCTGGCATCCCGATGCCAGACAGGGATCGGCAGGTCCACAAGCACGACCTTCTCATCGGAGGCCAGTAGCGCCTCGATGGTTTCCTTCAGCACGTCGACCTGCGCATGGGAAATCTCATCCTTGCCGCCCATGCTCACTTTCCAATACTCCAGTGCCTCCTGCCGCTCCCGCTTTGACATAACGACGCTCTCGCGCTCGTCATCGGTGCGCTGCGCGGTAGTCCGTCCGGTAAGGACCAAACTGACGCCGGCTCTGGCTTCACGCGCGATCTTTTCGAAAAGCAGGAACGGACGCAGCGCTGTCGTGCCCCAGTCCAGCCATTTCGGCGGCAGCACCGCGACGGCTCCATCCGGCGTGCGTCGGTAGAAGCCATATCGGTATCGCTCGATATCGACGTCCGTTTCCCCGCGATGACGGTCGCCTTCGGCATATCTCACGTCTGAATCGACAAACATGCCGAACCAGGTGCCAATGACGAAGGTGTTGAGCCGGCGATTCTGCTCGTTCTGTACTTCATGCACCAGATCAATCACTTGCTTGACCTCGGAAATGTTGGCGCCGCCCATCCCGAGATTGGTCACGGCGGCACAGCCGAGATTCGCCTGCACCATCGCTTGTCGAAATCCGACGCTTGTGTTTGACGCTCCGACGAGAATGACCTTCCTGTCTGAGTTATTCAGAACGCTACGGCCGAGGACAACATATTTCGGGACCGTCATGTAGAGGGTTCGTTCCGCGGCTTGGAAATCCCTCGGGCCTCCTC
This sequence comes from Bradyrhizobium sp. UFLA05-108, assembly GCF_059803455.1. Classification (NCBI taxonomy): domain Bacteria; kingdom Pseudomonadati; phylum Pseudomonadota; class Alphaproteobacteria; order Hyphomicrobiales; family Nitrobacteraceae; genus Bradyrhizobium; species Bradyrhizobium sp. UFLA05-108. The sequence goes on from NZ_JBANAZ010000016.1 coordinate 85,742, forward strand.
CTGAAGGGTCTTGAAACACCAGGAACGATGCGCCGCCGAGCAGCACGTAAAGGAAGGCAAATGACCACAAGGTCAGCGCGGTCTGTCGAAGGATGTGTTTCACTTCAAAACGCCTTGTAGACGAAGTCCGGAGCCTTGTGCAGCAGGGTGGCGACGGCGACGATTGCCATCATCTTGCTTGCCAGGGTTAAGTTCCTGACGATCTCCCCACTCTGGATCGCCGACAGAGAAAGCGGGATGTGTACGCGCTCGCGGATCAGGTCGAGAGCCAGAGCAGCTATTGCGAACGTCGCACTCAATACGACGAACGTGCCTAGTACGCCGGCGACACCGAGGCGTACCAACAGGTCGGTGAATTGAGGCAACTCCGTGACCCACAGGCATGTGAGAGCGAGTGCGAAATAGCCGACCGTCAGGCCTCTGGCAAAGTAGATGTAGGTGGTGGATTCGGTAAGCGCCCGATAGCGCTTTTTACCCAATCGCTTGATGCAGGCCTCCTGCCAGAGCTTGTTGATGCTCGCGCCTGCACCCATCAGCAAGCCGTAGATGACGAATACCGCCGTAGTGCCGTGCCACACGCCCATGACCAGGAACGTGATGAAGAATGCCAGGACGCCCAGGTAAGCGGTCAGGGCAGGAGAGGGCAGCCATGCCATGAGAAGCATCAGAAGCGGGTTGAACAGATAGAACTTGAACCACTGTGACAGCGTCATGTGCCACCGCTGCCAGAATTCGAGGAAGCTGCTCGCCGTGAACGGTTTGTCGAAGTTCTCCGGCAATGACTGTCCGAGGAGGCCCCCAATACCGATCACGATGTCCATGTATCCGGAGAAATTGAAATAGAGATAGACTGTGTAGAACGACGCGGCCATGGCGTAGACCGCACATAGCTTGAGGAAGGGCACAGGCGCCGCCTGTAACAATTGCGGGCTGAGGAACGAGAAGGCGTAGTCGGCGGTGGCGGCGATAATGACGAATTTCAGGTAGCCGGTGACGATTCTGGAAAACGCGCCGTAAACACTGGATGTGTCGGGCTTTACCACGGCCTTTCCGTCCGTCTCGCTGAAATCCTGATAGCGCTGGATGGGGCCGGAAACGAAACACAGAAAATTGCAAGCGTAGCGAAAAAACGCGAACGGGCCAATTCGCTCGACCAGATCTCCCGACCGGACATCCACCATGATGTGCAATATCCGGAACAGGATGTAGGACAAGCCGATGGTCATGTAGGGGAACGGCAGGTGTCCAAGACCATCGAAGAAAGAGAAGCGTTTCAGGTAAATATAAGAGCAGAGCACGGCAACGACGCCGAATGCCAACACGACAGACGCTCGGTAAACATAAAGCATGCACACGCAAGCGTAGCCGAGCGCCAGGAAGGCGAACAGCGGCAACACTTGTGTGAAATCGGTCAGATAGCTGGCGACGAATATGGCGTTTGCGGCCGCAAGGACCACTCGCCGATAGAAAACTGACTCACTGATGTGGAAAGCGACGATTGTCGCTGCGACGAAAGCGAAGAATATGGGCGATGTGAGACTCATCGATGGAATGCTCGGAGCTGTCTGAAATTGCACTGCAAGATTGATTCCAATCACGCCAGCTCAAGCTGCGACTCTTCCTGTTCGACCGTCATCGGCAACTGTTCCAATTCGACGTCCGTGCCCAGCTCCCAACGACTGCTCGCGTCAGAGCCATCATCTATGCGCATGAAACCCAACTTTCCGTAGTGTTCACGGACCATCTCGTTGCGATCGGTTGGGACGTAGAGGCCCTCGAGGGTTTCGATGCCTGCGGCACGCGCTCGGCGTACGATCTCTGCCAGCACCGCCTGCTCCACGCCACGACCTAACACGCGGCAGCTCATCAGCCAGCTATCGATCGTCCATCGTGCGAAACCGGTTGCCCGGCAAATCACGACACAAATGAGGCCGTTATCGCCGAATTTGTCCATTAGCCTCGCGTGCAGCGTCATTGCGGCCGGATCCGTTTCGAGTTGCTCGACCTGGGATTCGGTGTACCGCCGCGTCGTCAAGTTGAATTGATTGCTCTTGTTGATGAGCTGGGTGAGGCGGGCGCGTGTCGTTCGATTGAAGGAGCCAAAGACGATACGCATTTCCAGCGATCGAAGATAAGACTGGAGGTCGGCGGTTTGACCCTGCAAGCTCAGTCGGCGCGCATTGGCCTGATACATTTCGGCGCGCGCGCGGTCTTCTTCGGAGAAGTTGATCGCTTCAAAATACCCGGCCGCAGCCAACGTGCGCGCGTAGGTGGCCGGGTCACTCTCAAGTTCGGGGACGGCAACCTCCGGAAGCTCTTGCCGGATAAGCTCGCGTTCGACCGGATTGTCATCGAGGAAAACAAACGAATCGAGCCCGAGCGCGAGTTCTTTCGCGATTGCGCGAATGTTGGTCGCCTTGTCGTTCCAATTGGCTTGGAATACCGCGATATGCTCTTCCTTCAGGAGCATGTCCGGGTGTTCCTTGAACGGCCTTCTGGCGACGCTGTCGGTATTCTTTGAGCTTACCGCCAGAACGATGCCGCGCGCACGTAGCGCGAGCGCGAGTTGCTGCACGGAAAGATGGGCCTCACCGGTCGCGTCGCCTTGGGCAATCTGAATGCCCTCCATTCCGTCGTCTCCGATAACGCCGCCCCAGATAGTGTTATCGAGATCGAGTACCAGACAACGGCGACTCTTGCCGCGCATCGCCCCCACAATCCGCCCTACCTGTTCGGCGTAAAGCGGCACAAAGGCGTCAGCGAATGGCAATTTCGCGAGATTCCACAAGGCAGGGGAATGCCAATCGGCCAGCCCGACCGTCTCAGCCATGCCTGCAACATCAAGTAGCATGTCGGTCGACTGCAGGACCGACTGGCTGATCCTCTGATTGACACGATCGACCAGATTGCGTGCGGTTCCGGTCAGCGCGCGGTCAAAGGACCCGAACAACCCCTCGGGAGGCGGCGCCAACGTCTGGACGATGCACGGCGCGCCGCAGTTGCGCGATATGCCGGCGCGGATCGAATCGAGAAGTCCGATCGCGGCATCGATAGATTCGTTTGCAAGCTGCTCGTTGCCCGGAGAAGGTTGCAGCGCGAGTCCGCGATGATCGAGGGCGACCAGGACCGCATCGGGGCGCGCCTTGTTCATGGTTGACTCCGGCGTCAATGCATCCTGCAAAAACTGGTCATACGCTCCTGTGATGCATTCGAGCGCGAAGCCGTGACGCGCGGCCGTTGCGACCAGGACCGGAACGATAAGATCGAGCGTGCCATTGCCGATCAGGCCGAGGCGAAATGGAACCAGGGGGGCGAGCGATTGGCCACTTTGTTGAGCTGACTTAATGACGCGACCCAAGCGCGACGATTGGCGTTCATCCAATGCGTGTGTCGCCAGCAATCTGATTTGTTTTCCCAAGTCGCCAGAATTGTTTGCAAATTCCCTGCAGCGTGACGCAAAATCAGAGGGTGGTTTTGGAAGCCACGCCAATTGCCGATACAGTTCCACGGACACGGTCGCCCCCACTTGTTTGGCATTAATTCTCGAAGGCCGCTTACGACCTCCGACGCAAGCGCCAAGCCCGCAAAGGCTGATCGCTTGACATGCAGTTGCGCGTAGCGCGGTACGGTTCCCGCCACGGCTCGTCATTTAGATTTGGTAGATTTGGCGAAAAATCGGGGCAGGAGTTGGTTGGGTATCCAATGATCGGACCGAGATAACAAGATCGTTACCTACCTGTGCGTGCGACGACCTCGTCGGTTCCATCCGGCTCCTCTGTGGAAACGGCAATATCGAGCGGATGCTCGCGCATTCGTCGCGAGAACGATTGTATTTCTCATGATGAGGTGTGAGGACGATCACTCGTGGCTGCTCGGCTGCGTTGGCTTGCTCAATAGAGCTCGCGATATTCGAATTGAAAGTTCGGTGCTCCGGCCGCGATCCCCAGCGTTCTCTGCAGCTTCTGATAGCCTGCGAGTGGAACGATGATGCAATCGGTGCTGCCGGCATAGCAAACCTGAACCCGGATGGCGTCACCGCAAATGTTTTGAACCAGGACAATCTGGTCGACGATCTTGGAATTGTTAGCTTGCGGATGCGTCAACGGGTGGACCGATATGCAAAGCTTTCCGTCCACCGTCTTGTGATTTGGAGCGTAAGTGCCTTCCATCGGCCGAATCGAGCTCGAGGGCCGAGTGGAAATACCTGAGCCGCCATACATCGGTTGAGATGTGCGGCCGAAGCCGGAAATTTGAGCATCGGCCGTCGCTGCAAGCAGCGATGAAGCGACCACGATGCACATCGCCACGTAACGATCTGTGCGCGTTGATCGGTTATCACGCATCCTCACTGCTCGTTCTGCATAGATATCGGTCAGGACGAACCACATCCGGCGTATGATCGCATCTAACATGTGATGACAGCTGAGGCCGGCTCGACAGGATGCCGCGCTCGTCGGCGGCAGGATAGGGTTGTAGTTACGGCAACAGAATGACGAACGAATTGTTCCCTAATTGCTGTGACCGAATTCTGCCGTTTCCTTGCGATTGAAAGCGGTGACGGCACTCTTCAATGTCAGGCCACCGAACACCCGTCGACTGTGATACTCTACCGGTCATCATATGATGAGCATCCACAACGCGAGCATTATCGACGTCCAATGTTGAAGGAGATGCCAGGACACTCTGTGTTGCGGGACGCCGAACTGGCGGCCGTACCGAGTCTGTCGGTCATCATTCCCAACCACAACTACGCTGCTTACGTGGGATCCGCGATCCGCAGCGCACTGGACATACGATGGCCGAAGGTCGACGTGATCGTTGTCGATGACGGTTCGACGGACAATTCGCTTGCGGTCATCAACGAATTTTCCGACGAGATCACAGTCATCAGCCAGCCGAACGCAGGTCAGACGACGTCCTGTGTCAACGGCCTTCGCAAATCCTCTGGCGACGTGATCATATTTCTCGACTCGGATGATATCTTGCATCCCGATGTGATGACCGAGATTGCGTCCGTCTGGTCGAAACTCGCGAGCAAATATCAGTTCCAGATGCGCGTGATCGACGCAAAGGGGCGGCCGACTGGAAATGTCCTGCCACAGTACTTCTCCTCTCCGACCTCAGAGGACATCCGCAGTTGGATGATAACGACCGGTGCCTATCCGACCCCGCCGGGGTCGGGAAATGCCTACCCGCGATGGTTTGTCGAGCGTGTTTTCGGCTTTGAATCCGACTTTGTCGATCGCGCGCCGGATAGTTATCTTCTGGCGGCAGCTCCCGCGTGTGGCGATATCGTGACGATCACCAAGCCGCTGGCAGACTATCGCGTACATGGCCTCAATCACGGGGCCTTCCTTCAATTGGACGATACGCGCTTTGCGAGAGAGATCGACCTCACGCGGCGGCGCTACGAATTCTTTTTGGAGGTGGCGCGGACGATGAACCTGCCCGTGAGGCAGCACGCTCTGAACAGGAACCTGACATACTTGTGCCTGCGGACGGCGTCATACCGGTTGCGGCCTGACATTCATCCCATCGCGCGAGACACTGCGAGCTCGATTTTGGCTGATGGACTTAGGGCATTCTTTTACCCGCAGGGCTTTTCGACCTCACAAAGTGTTTCGCTGCTGCTGTGGATCGTTTGCGTGCTGGTCAGTCCATCACGTCTCGGGCGTCAGCTCGTGGGCTGGCGATTTGTACCCGCGGAACGGCCAAAATGGATAAAGTCAATGCTGAGGCGGCTTCGCGTCCTCCGATAAGGACGCGAAGCGGACTCTATTCAGGACGAACATACACAATATTTTCGCCATCCAGTATCATATCGAAATCTCTCCGACCCATGGCTTTCTGAAGTGCTCGGCTTGTTCGCCTGCCAGGCATAAGCCAGTCATGCGGTTCTATGATGATCATTGTTGTGCGATCAATCCACCCGGTGTTTTCCGAGAAGAGCTCCTGTTCAAAGCCTTCAATGTCGATTTTGACGATGAGCAAGACGCCGTTCGGTACCATGGCCAGCGCGTCATCAACGGTGAGCACGCGTACTCCCGTGCTGGAGCGGCTTGTCCGTGCGCCCCAGGACAGTTGGGAGTTTGTGACCGTGACGAAGCCGGGGGCTACGCCGATCGCAGCCTGGACGACAAAGGTATTGGGGCGATCGCCGATATTCTTTTGGAGGATTTTGACGTTATTCTCCTCAGGTTCAATGGCAACGATGGAGGCCTCGGGTAAGGCCTTCCGAAACCAAAGCGACGCCGCTCCGATATTGGCGCCTGCGTCAACGATTACGGGCTTGGCGCCGCGCTGTAGGATTGCTGAATACGAAGCCTCGAGTCTGGCCCTCACTGCTGGATAGCAATAGGCCGCATATTTCGGCGAACCGAAGATGTCCCGAAACGTCGACACGTCGCTTTCGCGAGGACGAAGGTAGACACTGCCGATCGAAGGAAGGAACACGCGCGATGCATTCGCGCCGGTTATCCGTGCGACGTGGCGCAAAAGAATTCGAGGACCGAAGAGTCGTACATCCTCGATATTAAGGCCAACGTGATACCAAAAGCTCATTGGTCGTGATCCCTCATCAGTCTCCGCTGAAGTGGTACGACTATGCCATCTTCATCGGTGTCATTTCCCCGCGATGCCAGGGCAAATGGCTTGCGGTTGCCGGCCTCGCAACGCCGGAGCGTCGATGTCGCTTCGGCACCAACGTCAACAACCAAACGATAACGGCAAATTCAGGCTTCAACAGCTGCCCGCTAACAAGCCAGGTGAACAGAAAGTAGTTGCAGGCCTCGACCCGCAGGTCGCTCGAATGTAGCCGAAGTACGAAAACTGACAAAACCAGCGCAAATCCAAGCACCCCGTACTCGTAAATGAGTTTCGCCCAGGTCGGATCATTCACCTCGTACTTGACTTTGAGTAGGCCGATTTCCCGCAGGTAGCTGCCGGCCCCGTTGCCAAACCACGTCGAAAAGAATCCGTCGTCGAAGCTGTGCGCGATCATGTCGAGCGGCGCTACAAAGCGGGCGTAGCCACTCGTATTCGGCATCGTAAATTCGTCGAGCCGGTTCAGCCAGACGTTCAGATATGGAATGTCGGCGCTGTAAAGCGTGAACAGCACGACGACCACGCCGACCAGACATGCAACGAAGACTGGAATGCGGGCCGGCGACCGTGGAAGCAGAAGCCCGGCTATGATTCCGATGACACCCGAACCGGAGAATGAACTGACCAACCCGCCCGCAAGAACGCCGAGAACGAGCCACCTGGCCCTCGTGCAATATTCGAGGATGATGGCGAGGGCCATCACCAAGGACAGAGTCGATGATTCGCGAAGGAAGAAGCCGTTTGCCTTTATCAAGCCTGCGTCTTCGCGGCTATAGGTATAAGCCCCCTCGCTCCGTATCGCCTCGGGGAGCACAAAGTGAATATTCGTGATGAAGGGACTCTTCACCGCGTTTACCGCGACGATCTGAACAATGGAAATCACGGCAATCACTGTCGCCGCAGTCACGAACGTGCGCTGGATGTAATCCTGCACCGGCCGCGGATCGCGGGCGCTTCTCAAGCGGAAGCAGAAGGGCGCGTACAGGGCGGATAGAAGCAGGAGCGACGTCCACGTCCCCGAGGTGTCGGAAAACGACATGCGGAAAGCCGCCAAGGCGATCGCGCTGATGAATAGCAGCAATGACAAAACGCTCAGCGATACGTAGCCGGAGACGAGGAGATAGGTTGCAAATAACGCGTAAGAGATGAGATCCGCCGAGATCGGAAAGGTGCCCAGGTTGTAGGCAATTTGCGACAAGAAGAGAGGAGATATCACCGAGATCCAGACTACAGCTTTTCCCGCTCTGTCCAGTTCCATCTCCATCCGAATGGCCGATGTTTGGCCGGCAGGAGACAGCTCATTCATCGGCATATCAAAAGTCACTTATGCTGCCCTTTTGGTAAGTTGTGTTGCTTTCAGACATGCCCGGGTGCCATTGACCCAAAGGCCTTTGTTTGCTGCATGCGGGAACTGAAGATGGTGGCCACTATCGTTCCTCAAAGCGTGAGAAACGTAGTCGGCAATCAATGCCATGTCGACGCAAAAGTGTCGCAATATTCGCATGTAGTTCCGGTGAGACTCGATCGAACGCGGACCGGAGACATCAGTGATGATTGCCGATTGGCGCAAACAAATCTTGAGTATTGTTCCGATCGTGCTGATGGTCACGTCGGCTGGACCTGCGCGCAGTGCCGGTTGGGAGCTGGTGTTTTCGGATGAGTTCAACGGCGACAAGCTTGATCAAACGAAATGGGCGACCCGATACATCTACAACAATGAAACGATGGACCGGTTCAATGACGAAAAGCAACGCTACCGCGACGACCACGTGGTGTCCGGGGGTGTACTGAGCCTGACCGCAAAAAAGAACGGAGGCTCGGATACGTTCGATTCCGCGATGATCCGAAGCCACCAGACATTTTATTATGGCTACTATGAAGCGCGGGTCTTTCTTCCCAATGCGCGCGGATCGTGGCCGGCATTCTGGCTCGAAGCCGATTACGACATCGATGGAAAGTTTTGGCATCCGCCGGAGATCGACATTTTCGAGTACGTCATCAACGGCGTGGAAGACAAGCCGAACATGCTGCACTCGAACGCGATGAGCCAGGACAAGTGGACGCCGCAGTCCTACACGTATGTGGACAGCTCGTTCGTGCTCAAGTTTCAGGACATGGTCAGCAAGGAGGACCTGAACAAGGATTGGCATATTGCCGGCTTCGTCTGGGCCCCTGACCGCATTTCGTTCTTCTGGGACGGCCGCCTTGTCTACACTCGCATGTACCAGTGGCTCAGGAAGGACGGCCAACTGGGGCCGCCTGCACACGTCGATCTCAACTTTGCCGTCGGTGGAGCGGGCTGGGCGGGCCGGCATGGAATCGATGACGCGGCTTTCCCGCAGGCGTTCAAGATCGACTACGTTCGGGTCTGCCAGTTCACGTCCTCCGCGCGTGGAGGCCGAAAATGCGGTCCGAGCGAGGTGACGCCGGATCCAACGGATTTTGGATACACGGCAGCGCTCAACGACATGCCCAAGCCGACATTCCTCAACGTGACGAAGGTCGTGGCGGACAAGCAGCCGAATGCCGGAGTATTGTCGCTAAGCACAACCGACCCGCTCAAGGTCGAAATTCCGATCAAGGTTCCGGAAGACTATCCGACAAATCGAACGCTTCAGACGTACGTCTTCGACGAAACAACCGGCGCCGTGGTCGCATCGGCCAGGAAGCCGCTGCAGCAGGTCTCTCGCAAGGAAGGGGAAGATGGCGCCAGCGTGATCGAATTGGCGCTGCCGGCTTTGCCTCGTGAAGGGAACTATATTCTGGGCAGCAAGCTCACGGCCGAAGTCGCGGGCGAGGTCGGCCCCAAAGAAGTTCCCGTTGCCTGCGACACCCAGGTGATCCAACCCAAAAAAGCCAGATCTTGCCGCCTATTGTCGCTGCATGTGCGCCGCTGACCGGAACCGTGTATCCAGCGCGAGCACAACTTTGTGTGATCTGGATCAAGCCGAGTGACGCCGATTGCGGTCGGCTGCCCGCAGGTCGGTCTGGGTTTTGTTCTGTCTGTGGCAGGAAAGCGCGCGATGCGGCTTCCTGCCAGAGGCGTTATCTTGCAATGGTAGTCGTCCATGAACTCTAAGGTTCGCACCGTCAGGCAAATCCTCCGTGGCGCATTGCGCGGCAGCCCTAGCCGGCTTTGCGGTCATCGCACGTGGAGAAGTGAACATCCGCATTCCTGGCTGCGGGCCATCGAGGAAGAAGTGCTGATGCGAAAGGCGCCGCTTCAATTCGGCAGCCGTGACGCGGCGTTTGCTCGCGCTGGAAACCATCTGTCAATGAACGAGCATTGAAAAATGGTCGCTGTCGGTGCGAAAGCGGCGCCTCCGTTGTCGAAGAGTTCAATCGCCATCGGAGCTGCCTGGATCGGCGTGAGTCGGGTGGTGGTCGCCACGCTTGGCTTCCTGAACACGCTGATATTGGCGAGGATGCTCACGCCGGAGGATTTCGGTTTGGTCGCCGTCGCGACGGCGATCATTGCTATTCTGGCGTCGATGACCGAGCTGTCCCTGACATCGGCGCTAATCCACCACAAGGATCCAAGTGAAGATCAGTTCCACGCCGCCTGGACGTTGAGCCTGGCTCGCGCCTGCCTGCTCGCACTCTTGCTGTCGTTGCTCGCTTATCCGGTGTCGCTGTCCTACGGCGATGCTCGTTTGATTCCGATCCTATTGGTGCTGAGCTGTTCGGTTGCGATATCAGGCCTTCGAAATCCGATGCTCGCGATGATGCAGCGCCAGCTCGTGTTCTGGCAGGAATTCGTGACGAGCAGCAGCCGGGCACTCGCAACCATCCTCATCTCCTCTGGGATCGCCATTTTCTTCAGGAGCTACTGGGCTCTGATCGCCGGGGCCGTCGTCGCCAACCTCGTCGATGTCGTCGCTTCCTATCTGATCCAGCCGTTCCGGCCAAAATTCCGGATAAGGGGCAGCCGCTCCCTATGGTCATTCTCTGTGTGGCTATCGCTCGGGCAGGCGGTCAGCACGCTGAACTGGCGTTTTGACCAGATCATCATCGGATACTTTCTCGGTAAATCCACCCTGGGCGGATACGTGCTGGGCAGCGACCTGGCCGCCACGCCGACCCGAGAAGCCACAAACCCGCTTGCAGGAACGCTGTTTCCTGCGTTCGTGAAGCTGAGGGACGACAAAGCCGCCCTTCAGCGAGCTTATCTGTCGGCGCAATCGATGCTGTGTGCGATCGCCTTTCCGGCGGGGTTCGGCTTCGCGATGATCGCCGATCAATTCGTTCCGCTCGCTCTGGGTGATGCCTGGGCAGGTGCGACAATCGTGATCCAGCTTCTCGGTGGCGCAATTGCGTTGCATACACTCAGCGCGACCGTCCAACCTCTTGGTCTGGCCCTTGGGCAGACGCGCAAATTATTTCATCGCGACGTTGCGGTCCTGATCGTGAGATTGCCTTTCATTGTTGCGGGCTTGTGGGTGGGAGGGTTGCTTGGCCTGCTTGTCGCTCGTGTGGCGGTTACGCTGGGCGGTGTCGTCTACAACATGGTCCTGGTCCGCGAATTGATCGGCACCTCTGTCTTCCGGCAATTTCTCGTGAATCTGAGGACAGCCTTATCCACGTGCACGATGATCATCGTCGGTCTTCTAACCAATTGGGCTTTCATCACATTCTTCGGCCACGAGTCTCACGTCTATGCTCGGTTGACCGCTGTTGTTCTCGTGAGCATTTTTGCCTATGTCGGGTCAGTGTTTGGATTCTGGCGGGTGGCGGGTTCGCCGACCGGACCTGAGCGGGAGATCCTGCGGATCCTCGGCGTGATCGCCAACAGATTTGGGAAAGTGGGAAAATCGTCGATGATGACCGCGCAGTCGGGTGAGTGATATGAATGAACGCTCAGGGAAGGTCATCGTGCGGATCGACCCGACTTATCTCCGCCCCACCGAAGTCGATCTCCCGATCGGCGATCCCAGCAAGGCGCACGAGAAGCTGGGCTGGAAATCCAGGGCCCCGTTCGCGCAACTGGTCAAGCAAATGGTTGCGGGCGATTTACGCGAGGCCAGGCGGGAGATTGCCAATGGCAAGCACTCCGTTTGAGCTGGCCGGCAAGACCGTTTTCGTCGCCGGGCATCGCGGCATGGTCGGCTCCGCGCTGGTGCGGCGGCTTGCGGAGGAAGATGTCGAGCTGCTGACGGTGTCGCGGAGCGAGGTCGACCTGCGTGAGCAGGCCGCCGTCGACAGATGGTTCGCTGCAAAGCGTCCGCAGGTAGTGTTCCTTGGCGCTGCCAAGGTCGGTGGCATTGTCGCGAACAATACGCTGCGCGCCGAGTTCCTCTACGACAATCTGGTAATCGCAACCAACGTGATCCACGCCGCGCACGTCAATCGATGCGAGAAGCTGATGTTCTTCGGCTCGTCCTGCATCTACCCCAAACTTGCCGCCCAGCCGCTGCGCGAAGAGTCGATGCTGACCGGCGCGCTGGAGTCGACCAACGAACCCTATGCAATCGCCAAGATCGCCGGCATCAAGATGGTAGAGGCCTATCGCAGCCAGTACGGCTCGAACTTCATCAGCGTGATGCCGACAAACCTCTATGGTCGCGGCGACAATTATCATCCGGAATACAGCCATGTCGTCGCCGCGTTGATCCGACGCTTCCACGAGGCCAAGATATCGGGGGCGAAGAACGTCGCGGTGTGGGGCACCGGCACGCCGCGGCGCGAATTTCTCTTCGTCGACGATCTGGCGGACGCCTGTATCCACCTGATGAAGACCTATTCGAGCGACGAGCTCGTCAACATCGGCACAGGGGTGGATATTACCATCGCCGAATTCGCGCGCGTGGTCGCGGCGACCGTCGGCTATTCCGGCGAGATCAGCTATGACACCTCGCGCCCTGACGGCACCCCGCGCAAATTGCTAGACGTCAGCCGATTGATGCAATTGGGTTGGCAGGCCAAGACCTCGCTCGAGGATGGGCTCAAGCTCGCCTATCAGGCATATCTCAGCGAAAGCCGGCAGGCGACGGAGTAGGGGACGGCCGTGATTGCGAGTCAACGGTCGCGGAAGCTCGCTAACGAATCCGCGTGAGTGCTGCAGGAAGCGGCATTCCCGTGCACTCGTTGCCCATGTTCGTTGCAACGAACACATTTGCCTGCCTTAAGACGTCAATAGAGTCGATTTTTGTCATGAATATGTGCGGTGTTATCGCTACTCGCAGTGTTGCCGAGTCTTCCCTTCGGTTGCCAGGCCGACCAATTCGGTATTTTGGAACCGGGGCGGCTTCTGGATCGGCGGGGCGGCACCGGCGGGGACACGAGAGAGTGATAGAGGCAGACGCCGGCTGAGCGTGAAAGTTCGAATCTGATGCGTGACGCGGGGAGCACGGCAGCGCAAACTGTCCAGCGGTCTCGCTTGCTGCACGCAGATTCGTCGTTCGCTCTCCCGTAGCGAGTGTCTCGCGCAATCGCAGAGGTGGATTTGTCGAATGCGAAATGTTGGCGATGCATCGGAAGCCGTTCGATGCTGTGATGTGACCGACGGCGCCGAAGAGTTAAGGACGATGGCCGAAAGTCCCATAGAAACTCCAATGAAGGATTCTCGTACACTCATTGCAGAATTGCAGAGCGAGATCGACAAGGTCATCGGGCCTCATCTGGAGGGCGTCGAGAACTTTGCGCTGGTGGATTTCCCCAACCATCCGAATGTGGGCGACAGCGCCATTTGGTTGGGTGAAGAGACCTATTTGCAGCAGAAGCTGGGCAGGGCACCGTCCTACGTGTGCACCTACGACACCTGGGCAAAGGAAGACTTTGAGAGAGCCGTTCCTGCCGGACCTATCCTGATCCATGGTGGGGGAAATTTCGGCGACCTGTGGCCAAGTCATCAGGAGTTCCGGCTCAGACTTCTGTCGGAGTTTCCGGATCGCCAGATCATCCAGTTACCGCAAACCATTCACTTCTCCACGAAGGCAAGTCTCAAACGCGCCGCGGAAATCATCAACTCCCACAAAAAGTTCCGGATCCTGGTCCGCGACCTGCAAAGCCTGGACATCGCGAGAAAGGAATTCACAGCCGCCGTCGATCTCTGTCCGGACATGGCATTCTGCCTTGGGTCGCAGAGCTCACGAGCGGAGATTACTAGGAAATTGTTGCTGCTGCTCCGAACCGATCACGAGAAGGGGGAGCAGAAGCGATCTCGCCCGCTCCCGAGCTTTGCAGTCGTCGAGGACTGGCTTACGGAACAGCGAGGCTTGGGAAAGTGGCTCTTGCTTCAGGCGCTGCTCGAAACATCTCTTCGCCTGTTCAAGGGCAGGATGCCGTCCGAGCTCGACTTGCGTATTCGGTGGTTTCATCTTTTGGCGTTGAACCGGGTGGCCCGCGGAATGAAGCAAGTTGGATCGTCGGCCTATGTGATCACGGACCGGCTTCACACGCACATCTTCTGCGTGTTGTTGAATGTGCCGCACTCGGTCCTTGACAACAATTATGGCAAGATCAGCACGTTCGTCGACGCCTGGAGCAAGCCGTTCGAAAAGCTGGGCCGGCCATTGAGCAGAAGTGTGGATGAGGCCGTCGCAACCTTTCTGGATATCTGCAAGAGCAGTCGGGTTCCGGCGGATCAAGGGTGACGGTCAAGCATCATCCTCCGTCCGGGTGGCTCGCCGGATCGTGCGCGTCGACGGCTAGTGTGGCCGCTCTCGTTGTTGTCTGGCCCGCGTTGTTTGTGCAGGAGATTGTCAGGTTGCCGACCCCTGTTGCCGTTGGTGTGCCGGCGATGAGCCCGGTGGAAGCGTTAAAGGAAAGACCCTGCGGTAGTCCTTTGACGGACAAGACCTTCGGCGTCATGACGCCGACGTCGCAGTCACCATAGACATCGTGGCGGTAGCCACCGCCCGTGGTGGCCGAAAGGGGACCGGTCGTCACGTTTGGGCCGCGATTGATGGAGAATCGCAGAGGCTCCATCGTCGAGCCGTCGGGCTTATAGCCATATACGATGACGTGCGACCGCCCGGCATTGCCCGTGCCGGTGGTGAAGTCTGCCCTGATCGTGCGCAAGGCCGCGTCGTACGAAATTCCTTCCGGAAATTGCGTGAACGTCGTTTGCTCCGACATGCCCGGTTCGGAGCTGTCATAGGGCAAGACCTGGACGAATTCCGTAACGCTCGCATCACCCCAGAGAGCCATGGGGCTCGGCAGCACAACCTTGCCGTTGCCGTCGTAGTCGACATTAAGGTCTGCGACCGAAACCAGCGGCTTCCAATGCTTGACGCCTGCCGTCCGCCAGCCGCGGATCCAGTCGATATCGAGATAGGCCCCAGTCGTCGAGCCGGCCCATGCCTCGGCGTTATACGCCTCGCCCGCGAACGTACTGTTGAAGATATGTGACGTCAGAAGAACATATGAAGGCATGCTCTTGGTATTCGAGTCGACGCCGACAAATTGGGCCCGAAGTGCGCCGTCGACATAGAATTGGGTGTTCCCCCCGTTCCGAAAGACAAAGCTGAACACGTGAAACGTGTCGTCCATGTAGTCGAATGGTCCGGCGCTGTTGTCGGTCGAGATTGCCCCCGACGTGTGGACGATATTGCTGAAATGCATGCCTTGAGAGTTGCACTCCAGATCCCACTCGTTGCCGGTTGGATTGAGCACGGGGGCGACCGAATAAGTCCAGAATGTCGGATGAAAGCCGGCCGGATTTGTAAGCCTGGAGCTGAACCGGGCACGCATCTCGACAATGACTGCGTTGGTGGTCGGGTAGTATGCAAATGCTCCCGCCGTATGGATCATTGCGGAGAGATGCGGACGGACGCCCCCGTTGATGGACCGATCGGTCGGCGTTAGGAATGCCTGCTCGCGCTCTGTTGCCATGCGCGCTCCCAGCCGCAGCACCGAGTGGGAAACCGACATGTTGTCGAAACCGACCGCGACGCCGCGGTTGCGGTCTTTGTAGCCCGTCGCAAGCGGGTCGGCATCGAAGGCTGTCCCTAGCGACGTGGTATTGCCGCGGATGCCCGGATGATAGGCACCGGTCGGGAAGAATTTTCCGCGGGGATTTCGAGGACCAACGATATCGAGATTGTCAAAATCATCGCCCCAGGACAGCGTATAGCCCTCATACAACCCAGTGCCATTTTGGCCGACGACGGCGCCGCCAACGACCTGATTGCTTCGATTGAAGGGCGGCATGGATTGCAGCCAATGTCGCAAGCCTTCGCGGTTCAAGGCCAAATAAAGTGCTGCGCCGGCGACGACCAACGATGCGACGAACAGTATTGCCATGGTACCGTTGGTTCGACGCTTTGATAGCATCCACGCCTCTCTTGGCTTGAGACCATTGCGACTCTCGCGACCTATCTATTCACTCTGACGTGAGGATCTTTGGTTCGCTCCAAGGTGCTGCGAATGCGGACCGCCGTAGCGTAGCCGCGAATTTGGTCGTGCTGACCGAGTAGGAACATGAAAACATGGCCCACAGCATGGCGGCCTTCAGATGCGTGACGCGTCCTTGTCAGCACCGACAAGTTCGCGCTAATCGTTCCGAGGGTCGTGTGCAAACGGTTCCAAGTCGACAGCGTCGGACTGATCAAGCAATGGGCAGCAATCTCAGAATTATGGCGATTAGTTTGGCCGGTTCCCATCGCCGCCAGCGCGCAACTGAAAACCTGGATGCGCTTGATATTCCGTGGTCCTTCTTCGATGCCCTGCGTGTGCCGGCCCAGGGACTTCCGCAATATGATGAAGCGCTGGCCATTCGCTTTTGGGGCAGGGGCCTTTCTCGAGCCGAGATCGGCTGTGCAGCAAGCCATATGAGCATCATGGCGCAACTGGCGGAGTCGGACTCGGAGGATTCGTGGACTCTTGTGATGGAAGACGACGTCGTTCTCGATGCTGGATTCGGCTTTCGATCACTTCCGGATATCTGCAAGGCTGCCGAGATCGGCTATCTCCGGCTGTATGGACGGCACATGGCGCAGTGCAAGCATGTTGCCTGGCTGGATCAGCGGGAACTGGTGCGGTTTGAGCGTGCACCGATGGGAACCCAGGCCTATCTGATCTCCAGCCGCGCCGCGCGTCGATTCATCGACAGCGTGACGACGATCCATCGACCCGTCGACTGGGAGATGGACCGGTTCTGGGCAAACGGCCTTTACAATTACGCCTTATTTCCTTTCCCGTGCCTTGAACTGACGATGACGTCGTCGATTGCAAAGGCGGCAGATTCGGTCCGCGAGCCGACCGCGATCGACAGAGCGGCATGGTTTGCGTGGAAATCAAAGGAATATGTTCTGCGCCTGTCGGAAAATATTCGTCTTCGCCAGTCCGATAAGCGGATTCGCAGCCGCCTTGCCGGCTTAACGACTCTTCACGGGCCAATGCGCGAGACAATTCGCGCCATCGAAAGCGTGTGATCGGCGCCTCGAGGGCCTGCAGCGAGATCTGACGAGGCGGGTCGCCGTTGCGCCGTTGCGCACTCAGGCGTGCTTACGGCGAATGACGCTGCCGAACCGCAGAAGCGGCCTCAGGAGCTCCGCCCGGTTGAACCGGAGCATGATCAGCCGGTACGCAAGCCAGGAGGGGCTCAGGAACAACGCGGAGAACCAGACGATATGAGAGGCGGCGGCGCGCCACTGGGTCGTCCTGGTCAGGGCAAGCCATATTCCACGGCGCACGAGCGAACTCGAGGAGTCCGCATCCTGGCCAACATACCTCAGTCCCAATTTGCGCGACGCGAGGCGATAGTTCACGAAGACGATCTCGTTGTCGATCGGCCGTGCAGCTTGCACGTGCATCGACTTCCTGTCGCAATGCGCCTTCAAGATATCGAACTCGGCGACACGGAACCCGATCTGCCTGGGGAAATCGGGAAAGCGCTGCGCGCGGCCCTTCGCGTCATTCCGGCTGATATTTCTGCCATGAAGCCGATATTGCCCCAGGGTTTCCTGCACCGTGACCACGTTCCCGTAGAGAGGCGCGATCGTGTTGAGAGCCCCATCGTATCCAACAGGTGGATTGAGAGGGATGACCTGGCGAAGAAACTCTCGGGAATACGCGTTTCCCGACATGACCGGCCAGGTGTATGTTCCCCACCGGATAAATTCTGCGTGCACGTCGTCTGGCGCGTAGGACTTGGGAAACGCACAAAACGAGCGTCCAAGTTGCTTGCCGGCGCCATCGATGATTTCCAGATTGAATTGAAGCTTCGAAACACCCTCGCGCCAGCGCGCAGCGACGTGTTCCACCGCCGTCGACAGCAGGATATCATCCGCATCGAGGAAGAGCAGCACGTCGCCTGTCGCTTCGCGATAACCAACCTCGAATGCTGCGATGTTGCCTTGATTAGCCTGAAATATGGCTCGAATCCTGTCGCCATAGCCGGCGATAATCTGACGGGAACCGTCGATCGAGCCGTCGTCGACGACAACAATTTCATCCGCTGGACGCGTTTGATTCAATGCGCTGTCGATCGCCAATCCGACATATCGTTCGTAGTTGTAGACCGTTATGACGATGCTGATCTTCAACGTGTGTCGCTCACGAAGTTCGCGGATGTCACGAGAGGCTATCAATCCATGTCTTGATGAGCCAGAAGTAATTTCACGGTCCGCAAAGCATGGTCGGTAAGGCAATCGCATGAAAATTTCTCTGATCGATCCCTCACTGTTTACGTGGCCGTATGATCTCAAATTAGCCAAAGGATTGACCGATATTGGGCATGCAGCCAGCATTGTCGGCCGCCAGCTTGGACAGAAGCCCTCCGTGGATGAGGAACTGTTTCTTGACCGGCATTTTTATCCGGGATTGCAATCGCGTTTTTTCAAGAGACTTCCGCGCAGCGTGCAGCTGGGGTTGAAGGGCCTCAGTCACGCGGAATCAATGACACGGCTAATCAGGCGCTTCAGGAGAAGGCCGCCTGACGTGATCCATTTCCAGTGGGCGCCGCTGGCAATCGTTGACAGCCAGTTCATCCCCAAGTTCAGGAGGGTCGCGCCAACGGTCTTGACCGTTCACGATTCGAATCCGTTCAATAACAATCCGAGCTCGCGGATACAGCGAATTGGCGCGCTCGGGATTCTGCATTGTTTCGACCATCTCATCGTTCATACGACCGTTGCACGCGATCGCCTGCTGCGCGTCGGCATCCCGGACGAGAAGATATCCGTTATCGCGCACGGATTGCTCACGGATCATATCGCCAGACGGGCCGACGAGTCTTCGGCAGCGGGCGGGCGCGTTCAAATACTCCTGTTCGGCAAGATAAAGCCCTACAAGGGCGTCGACGTCATGCTCCGCGCGCTTGCGCTGCTTCCCCGCGAGGTCAGGGCGCATTGCGTGGTGAAGGTCGTGGGCTGGCCAGAAATGCCGATGGAGCCGCTGTTTGCGATGGTGAAGGACCTGGAGCTCGAAGACCATGTCGAGTTCGACCTGCGTTTTGTCCCGGAAAATGAAGTGACCTCCCTGGTCGCGCGCGCTGACATCCTGGCTTTTCCGTACCGGGACATCGACGCATCGGGTGTGCTGATGCTGGCGATTGCGGCGGGACGTCCGATTGTGGCGTCGAACCTTGGAACGTTTTCGGAATGGCTGAGCGATCAGGCAGAGGGAACGCTCGTTCCTCCAGATGATCCGGCGGCATTGTCTCGATCGCTCGAACGCTTGATTCGCGACCCCGACTATCGAAACTCCAAGGGTCGAGGAATGCTGGATCTGCGCGACTCCGTGCCGACATGGACCTCGATTGCCCGCCTGACTGAAGTCGCCTATGCGAAAGCGAGCCGGCGTGTGGGGGGCGCGCCGGCTAGCGTTAAGGTTCTGCAGGATTTACGAAACTGACGGCGTCATCTGCCAGGTGGTCTGGCGGATCGACAGAATGCCCCAGAAAAAGCCAAGTGCCCACGCGAAGTGCATCACGACAGCGGCCGGCAGCGCAAGCAGCCCGCAGATTGAGCGATGCTTTGCTGCAATCATCATTGCAGTCAGCGCCAGAATTGCCAGATAGGCCGCTGGCAATGCCAACAGCACCGGCATCACCGGAGACAGCGCGATGGCGCAAAACGTCAATGCAACATGAGTGGGCACCAGGAACTGGCGCAGTCGCAACGATCCGGGATGCCGTCTCACGGTCCTCGATCGACCGCGACCGTAGTTGAAGTACTGCTTCGCCAGGCTCAGAAAACCCGACCTCGGTCGATATGAAAGGCGGATGTCCGAATCGAGAAATATCCGGCCGCCGATTGCACGCAGTCTGCAATCAAACTCTGCATCTTCATTATGAGTGAAGGTTTCATCGTAGCCGCCGGCCCTGCGGAACGCATCGATGGTCATCGCCGCATGATGTCCGTGGTCGACAAAGCCGCTTTGCTTTCCGCCGCGATGCGCCGATCCGCCCGATCCGACCTTTGTGTCTGAGACCCAGGCGACGGCCTTTTGCAGGCAGCTGTCACCACGCGAGTCCATGGGGACCACGACCGAATCGGCCTGGCGCTCGTCCAAGGTCTCGATGAGACTCGAAACATAATCCGCCGGATATTCGCAATGAGCGTCACACCGCACCAGCACCTGCGCCGCAGCGCCATAACCCCGTACGGCCAGATTGACGCCGGCGCTCTGCAGCCGCTGGGGATTGCGCAACAGATGGACGTCGTCGATCTCCTTGGCGAGCAAGCGAACAATGTCAGGCGTCCCATCGGTGCTGCCGCCATCTGCAACCACTATTGTGCGATCTTCGTGCAGACTGTCCCGAGCCAGGTTGCGGACAACGGTCTCGATGTGGGAAGCCTCGTTCAAAGCGGGTATGACGATCAGGATTTTTCTGGACACGGTTAGCTGCCACTTGTCGTTGTTGTCTTCAACCATTGGGCGGGCGCGGGAATGTTATTCGATGCACGCCAAGGACGAGCGGACGGTCAGCCAGAAGAATGGCCAACTCGTGACCTCCCGGCTTGGCCTCCTCGTGCCGCCGCAACTAAGTGAGTGTGCTCACCGATCGTGCCTTAAAAGGGCGATCTATTTGCGAGGATAGTTTGTCCGGCCGATCGCTGGAAGATTGGAAGCGAACACGAATTGGAGTGGTATGTGAGAGTTATTGTTGTCGTCCTCGCTTGGCTGCTTGCCGTGTGTCGTCCCGCATCGGCTGATCCGATGACGCTGGATTTTTCATGGCGCGGTGCGCACGGTTGCGTCACTTTGTTCCCAAATCCCGAGATTCATCTGCGCAATGTTCCCGCGGGTTCCACCTCGATATCGCTAACGTTGAGGCAAGGCGCTCGAGAAATGGGAGGGCAGGATGTTCCGGTTCCGAGCAACGGTATTTTGCCATTTGGCACGATCCACACTTTCGGTCCGTGCAATCCTGGCCTGTATGAATGGACTGCCTTGGCGAAATCACCGACAGGGCAGGTTCTGTCGGAAGCGCATCAAGCGCAATTCTATCCCGCGGACGAAACCACAGCGAGACAATAGTTACGCAGCGATGTCGCAAGGCGAGTATGGCAGCACTCGCGGCCGCCGTGTGAGGTCGGAAAGTTCGTCGGTTTGTTGAGGTAGTTGCTGACTTAGTCGCTGCATCTCGCAGCGAGAGTTTCGGGCCTTTGCAACTGTCCGTTCCACGGTACGAATGCGGCCACAATCCATTTGGATAAGAATTGATTGGAATTTGGCAGATCGGGGAGATCAACAACAAGGTTGTGCTTCGTGACAGGGAGTTGAGTGTTGTTGGCGCGAAGGCAGATGCGCGACGATGTCGCCGATCCTACAAATCTCGGTAATTCCGCGCTTGCGATCGATGCCCAGCGGGCGGACGCAACGAGATGAAGAAGACCGTTCTTGTCACCGGCGGTGCCGGCTACGTCGGCTCGCATTGTTGCAAAGCGTTTGCGATGGCCGGCTGGAACGTCGTGACGCTGGACAATCTTTCCCGGGGCTGGCGCGATGCCGTCCGCTGGGGACCGCTGATCGAATGCGACATTCGCAATTCATCCGGCGTGCGCGCGACGCTGGAAACCCACAGGCCGGACCTCGTCGCGCATTTTGCTGCGCTGTCTTATGTCGGCGAGTCCGTGGCCGATCCCGCCATCTATTACGACAACAACACGAGAGGAACACTTGCGCTCCTTGAGGCGATGCGAGCGGCCGGCTGCTCGCGCGTCCTCTTTTCCAGCACGTGTGCCAGTTACGGAATTCCAAATCGCATCCCGATAGACGAAACGCATCCGCAAGCGCCAATCAATCCCTATGGATGGTCCAAGATGATCATCGAGCGCATGCTGGAGGACTTTGGTCGCGCGTACGGGATGTCGTCGGCTTCCCTGCGCTACTTCAACGCTGCGGGTTGCGATCCGGACGGCGAGATCGGCGAGCGCCACGAACCGGAGACGCATGCCATTCCGCTTGCGATTGAAGCCGTGCGCCGACCCGATCGACCTTTCACCATTTTGGGAACGGACTTTCCGACGCCGGACGGCAGCGCGATCAGGGACTATATCCACGTCAGTGACCTGGCGCAGGCCCACCTTCTCGCAGGCAATATGCTGGCAGCTCGTGGCGGTACTCACGTCTTCAATCTCGGTACGGGGATCGGCACGAGCGTGCTTGAACTGCTACAGGCCGTGAAGCGTGTCTCCGGAAACGATCCGATCGTCCGCCGCGGCCCGCGCCGTCCGGGAGATCCGCCCACGCTTGTCGCCTCCTTTGCCAAAGTCGAGCAGGAGCTCGGTTGGAGGCCACGGCAATCCCAGATCGATTTCATTATCGAAACTGCGCTCAGGTGGAGCGATAGCAACCCGCCGGCATGACGTCGCACGAAGATGACCGATAGCCCATTCATTGCAGGCATTGGATTGGGAAGGGGCGTGACGCATGTCTCCGTGGCGTCGGCTTCTGCTGTTGCGGAAACGCCATTGAGCGAAGGCATGACGGTATTTTGGCGTGCCAATCAGCCGATTGGTCATGTTCTGATGCATGAAGGCCGGGTGACGGACTCCAGGATCGAGCATATCGACGATGCGCTTATCTCAGCGATCGACTCCAAGGTGCGAACGCCGACGAAGGCGCGGCTCTCGGCAAGCGTGGTGATCTGCACGCGGGACCGTCCGGACGAGCTGAGCAGATGCTTGCTGTCGCTGCCTCAACAGACCCATCCTCCGCGAGAGATTATTGTGGTGGACAATGCGTCGCGCGATCAGCGGACGCGGGATGTGGCGTTGGCCGCGGGAGTGACCTACGTTCGCGAGGATAGACCCGGTCTGGATATTGCGCGTAATGCCGGCGCGCTCCGGGCAACCGGAGATATCGTCGCCTATACGGACGACGATGTGTTGCTTCACCCGGGTTGGCTGGAGCAACTAACGTGCGCGTTTGACTCTCCCCAGATCGGGGCGGTGACGGGACTGGTGCTTCCGGCGGAGCTTGCAACCGAGGCGCAACGGCACTTCGAGACGTATTGGGGATTTGGCAAGGGCTACTGCGAACAGGATTACGACGGCACAGTCTTCCGATCGCATAGCGACCGAGTTCTTCCGGCATGGGACATTGGCGCTGGAGCGAGCATGGCGTTCAGGCGCGATGTGTTTCAAACCGTCGGACTTTTCGACGAGCGACTGGACGTCGGTCAGGCGGGCTGCTCGGGTGACTCGGAATACTGGTATCGATTGCTCGCGGGTGGCTACACCTGTCGTTACACTCCGGCGTCGGTCGCATTCCATTTTCACCGTAGGACGATGGATGGCCTGGCCAGCCAGATCTATCACTACATGCGTGGTCATGCGGCGGCACTTTTGGTGCAGTATGAGCGAACGGGGATCTCGGCTAATCGGCGTCTGGCCTACTATCAAAAACCTCGCTGGTACCTGTATCGACTGCTCCGGAAAGTCATGGAGGGAGACAGCGTTCGCGACCGCTTCCTGAAGGAGGAGGTGACGGGATATCTCGCCGGATTGCTGTTCTATCATCGCCGAAGGTTTCGAAGATGACGGCCTATCCGTGTACGTCCGTCGTGATTGCAGCCCGCAATGCCGAAGCGACCATTGCTGAAACGCTTGACAGCCTGCTCGCGCAGAGCTTCCCCGACTGGGAGGCTCTCGTCGTGGATGACGGATCGAATGATGGCACGGCCGCGATCATTGCCGAACATGCGGTACGCGATTCTCGCGTTCGCGTTCTGAAGTCTGACGGAGCAGGCGCATCGAGCGCCCGCAACAGGGGAATTTCAAGCGCGCGCGGCGAACGAATACTGTTCCTGGATAGTGACGACTGGATTGATCGATCCTTCCTTGCCCGGATGAATGCTGCGCTGGATCTCGATCACTCGGCGGTGGCCGCCTATTGCAACAGTTGCCGGGTCATGCCTGACGGCAGTGAGACACCCGTTCGCAGCGATCCGACCATCCAGGACGGTGCGTTTGAGCGTTTCGCTCGCACGTGTGCCACGTTCATCCATGCCGTGCTCGTCTTAAAAAGCAATGTCGAAAAGGTCGGCGGCTTTGAGGCAAGCCTCCGCTCGTGCGAAGACTGGGACCTGTGGCAACGGATCGCGCGTTGCGGCGGCAGGTGGATCCATGTCGATGAGAAATTGAGCTATTACCGGACGAGCGACCGTTCGCTGACGCAGGACGTCAAACGTATGCTGGCCGACGCGCGGGTGGTCATTGCGCGCGGATTCTCGAATGATGATCGCGTGAAAGAGCCGGCACCCGCACATCGAGCGGGAGCATCAACTGCATATGGCAGCGCTGCCGCGGCGTACGCGCATTTCGCGCTTTGGTGTGCTGGATTTGATTGCGGCCGCAGGAATGCCTTCGATATTTCGCTGGAACTGCTCAGCCACATTCCGAAGACCGAGACGTCGGCAGACGAAATCACGGCTGTCCTGCTCGATGCCGTCATGGTCGGTGCGAGAACGGTGCCTGCCAAGCTGGCGGACCGGTGGCCGCAATACGGGGAGAGCTTAACCGGTCTCATCTCTGCAATCGGTCGTGCATGGAATGACCCGGCGGCTGGGCGAAAGTGCCAATACAGAATCGAGCGGAAAGTGCTCGACTATGACGACGTTTCGGCGCCCAGGGTCCTCACATTGACGCTCGGTACGCGCGTCGACCTTCGTCATGTCAGCACCATCAGGCCGGTCGGGACCATTGATCGATTGTACGTCTATCTCTGCGACGGCTCTCGCATCCTGACGCTGGTCGATATTGGCGCCCTCGGCACTGTCGGCGGCCGTTTCTGGATCAAGCTGGCTGCCGATGGCCTCGTTCATTTCCAGGTCAAAGACCACATCGGAAGCCTGGTTCAGGCAAAAATCGCACTCCACAAGCGAACCGGACGGGTTCGATCTCTGTTGCGCGATGGCCGAGATACGCACCAAGCGCGGCTGCGTGAGTTGAACTTGCGGGCTTCACGCCAAGCGCGGCCGCTCATCATTTCAGGCATCCCCGATGCCAGCAGCCGGATGCGCGCCGAGAAGTCTCAGGCAACCGTACGCAGGCAATATTGGGAAGACCTCTTCAAGCAGGAAGACCCCTGGAACTACGGTTCGCCGTATGAACAGGAAAAGTACAACCGGCAGCTCGAGCTCCTTCCAGACCGGCCGATGGATCGTGCTCTTGAGCTTGCGTGCGCGGAAGGTCATTTCACGCAGCAATTGGCTCCCAGGGTCAAGCGTCTCCAGGCCGCCGATATTTCGACCAAAGCGCTCGATCGCGCCCGTGCCCGATGCAATGGACATCCGAACATTGAGTTCTCTCAACTGGACTTGTCCGCCGATCCACTCCCGCAGGACATCGATCTGATCATCTGCTCCGAGGTCCTTTACTACCTTAATGACGAGGCGGAACTAGAATCGGTCGCGAGGCGATTGGCGCAGGCGCTGCGTCCTGGCGGTTACCTCGTGGCGGCCCATGCCTTTGTGCTGAAGGACAACATGGCCCGAACGGGGCTCGACTGGGATAGTCCGTATGGAGCGGAGACGATTACGCGGATTATCGGGGGCGTGCCCGGACTTGCGCTGGAGGCCTCGATCGAGACGGAGCTGTACCGCATCGATCGGTTCAGGCGTTTACTCCCGGGCGAATCCATCCCTGAAACACAGGTAAGAGCTGCGGCCGTCAACGCGCCGATCGATGTCGAGGTTGCGCGGTCCATCGTGTGGGGTGGTGCCGTCGCGCGCAGGTTCGACGTCGCGCAATCCGAAAGACGCACGCACGCCCCGGTCCTGATGTACCACAGAATTGCGTTTGAGGGACCAGGTGAACTGGCGCGGTATCGCCTGTCTCCCGATGCGTTCCGGCAACAGATGCTGTGGCTTCGCCGCAATGGCTACCACACGATCAATTCGGACCAGCTCGCTTGGTTCGTGGCCAACAATCATCCGTTCGTCGGCAGGCCGGTGCTGATCACCTTCGACGACGGGTACGCGGATTTTGCCGAGCATGCATGGCCGATCCTGCAGGCAAACGATTTCACGGCAGAGGTGTTCGTTGCGACCGACTTCGTGGGAAAGCGGGCGGAGTGGGATGCACCGTTTGGAGAGCCCGCTTCGCTGCTGGATGCGGCGAGGATTGCCGGGCTTGCCGCCGAGGGCGTGGCCTTTGGCAGCCATTTGGCGAGCCACCCGCGGAGCGAGGAGCTTGCGACCTGGAATCTCGCCGAGGAACTGACGCGATCTCGTGCACAGTTGGAGCAATGGCTTGGGCGCCCCATAACGTCGCTTGCTGCTCCTTTTGGCTCCACTGATCAGCGGCTTGGATTTCTCGCAGCCGAATGTGGTTACAGGACCCTGTACAATACGGTGAGCCGGGCCGCCACACTGAAGGACAATTTATTAGACCTGCCGCGAATTGAGGTCAGAGGCGATTCTACGCTGGACAAATTCGCGTGCGACCTGGAGCAATATCAATGAGCATCGGTGCGCTCCTGGTCAGTGTGGTTATCCCCGCCTTCAATGCCGGTGCAACGATCGACGAGACGCTTCGGAGCGTCAGATCCCAGTCGCACCGGGAGCTGGAAATCATTGTCGTGGACGACGGCTCCACGGATGACACGGTTGCGGTCGTCCAGCGACATCTGGATCTGGATTCTCGAATAGTAATCGTAGAACAGCGTAATGCAGGAGTAGCGGCAGCCCGGAATGCCGGCTGGCAGGCGGCGCGCGCGGACTTCGTCGCGTTCATTGATGCCGATGATCTCTGGACGCCCCGCAAGATCGAGCAGCAGCTTCAGGTCTTGCTTGATGCGGGAAAAAGGACTGGTCTAGTGTACAGCTGGTATGATTGGATCGACGTCGACAGTCGCGTGAGCGCCAGATCCGATCCGGTGTTTCATGCGGGCGAGGTGCTGGACTATCTCTGTCAGGGAAATTTCATCGGCAACGGGAGCTCGGCGCTGGTTCGCCGGGAAGCGCTCATAGCCGCGCGAGGTTTCGAGAGCGGACTCAGGGCATCGGGTGCCGAAGGCTGCGAAGATCTGCTGTTCTATTGCCGCGTCGCGGAGTCGTACCACTTCGCGGTCGTGCCCGAGTACCAGATTGGCTATCGCTATCTCCCGAACAACATGTCGAGCAACATGACCCGGATGTTCCGGTCATGGATGCTGGTCGCGGATGAGATCATGACGCGGCATCCCGGGCGCACGGCGCTACTCGATCAGGGCTTCAGAAACTATGCGCGTTGGCTGCTTCGGAGAGCTCTGACGGGCGGTCAGTTGTGGTACTTCGTTTCAATCCTTGGGCTCCTGTGCAGACGGAATCCCATGCTGGCGCTCAGGGTTTTCGTGCACGATGTGCCACGAGATACCGTCTCGGAGATACGGTGGAAATGGCGCCATCAGCGTCACAGAGCGGTTCGACATCCCCTGTCGTCGTTTGCGATCGGAGATCCAAATCAAACGCTATGACAGAGAACGCAGACAATACGAGAAGATCGAGAGCTGCGCGCAGCGCTGCATTGGTCGAACTGTTCAAGCTGCTCAAGCTTGCTCCGCTGCCCCGTTGGGTGACGCCGACGCTGATCGTTCTTGGCCTGGCTGCATCGTTGGCCGAGACGGTCGGGATCACCCTCGTGCTCCTGTTCTTCTATTTCGCCATGGGGCAGGTGGAACTTGCGACGTCTACCGGCGGCCTGCTGGGCGAGGCGCTCCGGTATGCGGCGAACTGGTTTCACAGCTCGACCGAAACTGCCGTCGTGCTGCTCCTTCTCATCATTGCTCGCGGTGCTCTTTCCTTTGTCAACACACTCATCAGTGCGCGTGTTGGCGAACAGATCAATGAAGCCGCACGCAACCGCGTCCATCTGCAGTATCTCTCGACTTCGTACTCGTTCTTTCAACGCCATGACGAAGCATATCTCATGGAGGTGTTGGGAACTGAGACATGGGTGATTTCTGGAGCATACGCCAGCCTCACCCGCATTATCGTAAGCTCGTGTTCGATCTTTCTGTTCGCGTCCTTTCTGTTGGCGCTCTCGATCAAGGTGACCGTCCTCGCCATCGTTGCCTCGATGCTGGTATCGGCCGGATTGCGTCATCTTTCGTTGCCCATGCAGCAGTTGGGCACCGGCGTGAAGCTGGTTCATCAAAGACTGGGGGAGCACATGCTGATGACGCTCCAGGGTATGCGCACGATCCGCGCATATGGCCAGGAGGAGAGTCACCAGAGGCGATTCGAGCAGGCTTCGACACAGGCGCGACAGGTCGCGCTGCGGCTTGCGCGTCTGTCCGCCCTGGTCTCGCCTCTGACGGAGGTAGGCTATCTTGTCGTGCTGTTTCTCGTCATCGCGTCCGCAGACATGTGGGGAATCGGCTTTGCGACGAGTTTGACCGCGGTTGCGCTGCTCTATCGACTGCAGCCGCATATGCGAGACCTGGAGGGGAACTTGCTGTATATGGCGCAAATCGAGCCTCAGCTTCGGTCGATCCGACACATGCTGTCGACGGATGACAAGGAGTACCCCAAGGCCGGGCACGTCGCCGTGACTGCATTGGACGAAGGCATCTCATTTCGCGACGTGACTTTCCGCTATGATGCCGGAGGCGAAGCCGCTCTTACGGATGTTTCGTTTGACATTCCGGCGGGGAAAACCACTGCGCTCATTGGAGCCAGTGGAGCGGGCAAGACGACGATCGTAAATCTGCTGCTGCGGCTCTATTCGGCCAACGAGGGTGTCATACGGGTTGACGGTCGGCCCATCGAAGACCTTTGCCGGACGGATTGGCTCGGTATGCTCGCGATTGCGGGCCAGGATGTCGATCTGATCGAAGGCACGGTGATCGAGAACGTTCGGATGGCCAAGAACGACGCCACCGAAGAGGAGGTTCTGCAGGCGCTTCGGGTGGCGGGAATTTCAGAGGTCGTCGAGGCCCTGCCCGACAAATACGACACCTGGATAGGGCAGCATGGCCTGCGCTTTTCGGGCGGTCAGCGTCAGCGTCTTGGTCTTGCACGCGCGATTGTGCGCAATCCAAAATTCCTCATCCTTGACGAAGCGATGAGCGCGCTCGATCTGACGCTCGAGGACAGCATTCGACGCGCGATCCAGCTGCACTTCAGGAGTCGAACCTTACTGCTCATAACGCATCGCCTGGAATCCGTACGCGATGCGGATCATGTGGTATGCATCGAGAACGGCCGGGTTCGCGCGGAGGGGCCACCGGCTATAGTGATGGCGAACTCTACGAGCGTGCGCACCAGGAATTTCGCGCGCTGAAGTCGGTCAAATATCGGACGCATAACTCGGTTCCCGAATTGGAACCAAGCGTGTGTTCGGCGTGCGCCCATTGAAGCGACGGGACGGCGCGTGGGTTGAACTTGCCGGTTGCCAAGCAGCGCCGACCTCGCGTGAGTCCGTAGCGCTACGGTGCCTCGGCTGATTCTCACTTCATGCGTCAAATTGTGTGGAATCCCGTAAGCCCCTTTTGATTGTGGGCATAGTTGCGTGTCGCGCAAAGGGGCGCGCGATTCAACCATGACCATTATCAACGGAACTGCAGAAGCCGATATCCTGTTTGGCGGAACCGGAAACGACCTCCTGACCGGAGGAGCAGGCTCGGACACTTTCGTGATCTCGAAAGGGTACGGTTCCGATACCGTCACCGACTTTCAGGCGGGTGCAGGCGGCGACGTGTTGCGGGTGCAGAACTACGGCTTTGCGACGTTTGCCAAATTCGTGGCCGCAGCCAGCCAGGTAGGCGCCGATACCGTCGTAACTCTGTCGTCGACCGAGACGCTTACGCTGCAGAATGTCGCGCTCTCGACCTTGGTTGCAAACAATGTTGCGCTGGATAATCCGCTGCCGGCAAGCGGAACGGCGTGGAATTGGGCAGGTACTGTCCCCGCAGGCAGCACGCTGACGACCGGAGCGACAAATGACGGCATCCAGGCCGGCGGCACGGGCGTCACCCTGATCGGCGGAGCCGGGGACGACACCTACTACGTCTACGACCACAACACCAAGGTCGTCGAGCAGGCCGGCGAGGGGATCGATACGATCCGTGTCTGGAACATCAATGGATACAGTCTCCTCGATGCGCCGAACGTCGAGAACCTCGTCCTGACGGATAGCGTTCCTTCTCCCGCCACCGGCAATGATCTCGACAACATCATTGTCGGCAATGCCGGCGACAACATGATTGACGGCGGGCGGGGCAACGATGTGCTGACCGGTGGGGCCGGTCGCGACACCTTTGTCGTGACCACAGGCAACGGAAACGACATCGTCACCGACTTTCAGGCTGGCGCCGGCGGTGACATCCTGCAACTCAACAACACGGGCTTCAAGACGTTCACCGACGTCACGGCGGCCATGAAGCAGGTCGGCACCGACCTTGTCCTGACGATCCCCAGCGGCGAAACCATAACGCTTGAAAACACCAGCCTCCAGAATCTCACGGCCGCCAATATAAACATCGTCAGTCCCCTGACCGGACTGGTCCAGACCTTCAACGACGACTTCAACACGCTCTCCGCGGGGCAGGATCCCAGCCTGACCTGGCGCACAAGCTATGCCTGGAGCGGAGCAGCAAGCTACGGGCTGGCCGGCGAACAGGAAGTGTACGTCGATCCCAGCTTTTCCGGGCTGCCGGCAACTCAGGCATCAACGTCGCTTGGGCTAAATCCGTTCTCGATTCAGGATGGCCACCTTGTCATCACGGCGCAGCCCTTGCCTGCGAGTGCCACGCCTTATACCGGAAGCGCCATTTTCTCGTCGGGCATGATCTCGACCCAGAACAGCTTCACCCAGACCTACGGCTATTTCGAGATGACGGCCACGCTGCCCAGTACAAGCGGCGCATGGCCGGCGTTTTGGCTGCTGCCCAGCACCACCAACAACCTCAACACGGAAATCGATGTGCTCGAAGCCTTTGGTCAGGATTCTGACCAGTCCCATTGGGCCATTCACTCACCTTATGCGCCCGCGGCGAATGGGGGTTGGGCAAATACAGCCAACCTGACCACTGGAGAACACACGTTCGCGCTCGAATGGACGCCTTATGACCTGACGTTCTTCGTGGACGGGAAGGAGGTCGCACAGCAGGCCACGCCCGCCGACATGAATACGGCGATGTACATGATCGCCAATCTGGCGATGGGCGGGAGCTGGCCAGGCAACGCCGCTGCGGGATCGACGGCCTCGATGACCATCGATTCAATCAAGGCCTATCAATTGCCGGAGTACACGCTTGCGAACTACACCCTTCTCGCGAGTGGCATCCCAAGCAATACGATCGCGGGAAGTGCGGCTGCGGATACGCTGACCGGCACTTCCGGCAATGACCTGATCCGCGGTGCCGGCGGCGCCGATACCATGACCGGCGGTGCCGGCGACGACACCTATGTCGTGACCGATCCGGGTGCGAAGGTTGTCGAAGCCTATGGCGGAGGCGTCGATACGGTCAATTCGTCGGTGACGTACACGCTTTCCAGCTACGTCGAGAATCTGACGCTCACCGGTTCGGCGGCCATCAATGCCACCGGCAATATCGAGTCCAACATCATCATCGGCAATTCCGCGGCGAACGTCATCACCGGCGGACTCGGCAATGATATCCTGACTGGTGGTGGCGGCGCCGATACCTTCGTCATCAACTCCGGCGATGGTTCGGACATCATTACCGACTTCTCGCCTGGATCGGGCGCCGGTCACGATGTCGTCCAGTTGAATGGCTTCGCCTTCACCTCGTTCGCCGACGTGCAGGCGGCAATGAGCCAAGTCGGAGACGATGTGTATCTGAGGCTGACGAGCCAGGATACCCTTGTGTTCCGCAACACGACGGTCTCGGCGTTCACCAGCGACGATTTCCAACTGCCCGCAACGCTGCCCGTCGGCGGGTCGATTACGTCCTGGATCAGCGGGAAGGCGAGCAGCCACACGGTGTACGGCACCGCGGCGAACGACAAGCTCACGGCGGTGAATAGCGATGACACGCTCGTTGGCGGGAACGGCGACGATACCTACGTCATCGGCAATAAGAACCAGAAGATTGTTGAGAATTCCGGTGGCGGCATCGACAGCGTGGAGGCCTGGACGTCGTACACGCTGCCCGCCAACGTCGAAAACCTGACGTTGATGACAGGCGGGTTCGCTGGCGTCGGCAACCAATTGGCAAACCGTATGGCCGGCTCTAGCGGCGACGACGTCCTCGATGGCGCCGGCGGGAATGACTGGCTCTACGGTGGAGCCGGAAACGATACGTTTATTTACAACGCGGGCAGCGGCAACGATACGATCGCGGATTTTCATGTCTCCGCGAGCTCGACTGCCGAACACGACAAGCTGATCCTGAAAGGCTATGACGGCGGTGCCTATTTGACCCACGTGAACGACGTGTGGACCGTTCACTATGCGGGTGGAGCAGATACGCTGCGCATTGCCGGCGTCACCAGCTTGACGTCGGCCGACTATTCATTCGTTTCCGCGACGAATTCGCCCATGGCGATGACGTCTATCGCCGTGCCGACGATCTCGGCGACCAACGACAGCGGCTCGATCGTGGCGGGCCTCGTCAACACAAATCATCTGATTCTCACGGGCCACGCAGAGGCAGGTGTAACCGTCGAGGTGTTCGATGGGACCAATCAGATCGGCACGACGGTCGCCGACGGCAATGGTAGCTGGAGTTTTGCGACCGGAACGCTGGTCGACGGCGCACATGCCTTCGCGGCTGCCGCAGCGGACGGCGTCGGCAATCTCAGCGCGCTCTCGGCCGGGGTCAATGTCACCATCGACACGGTGGCTCCCACCGCGCCCAACGTGGCGTCGTTCTCGCCCGACAGCAATGTCGTCGGCGATGGAGTCACCAATGTCAACCGGGTGAACTTGACTGGAACCGCTGACGCGGGGAGCACCGTGCAGGTCTTCGACGCCGGGACGATGATTGGAACGGCAGTTGCTGATGCCAATGGAGCCTGGTCCTTTGCGACCGGAACATTGATGGATGGCAACCACACCTTTACCGGCAGGGCCGCGGATGCCGCCGGCAATGTCAGCGCTTCCTCGGGCGCGCTGAACGTCATGGTCGATACGCGTGCACCGGTTGCACCTGTCCTGACCTCGGGCATACCCGCCGCTTCGAACGGCATGATCGTCTCCGGCACGGCTGAGGCCGGAAGCACGGTCCGGCTGTATGAGGGCGCGACCTTGCTCGGCACGGGCGTGGCGGCGGTGAGCGGGGCCTGGAGCGTCACCACCGGATCGCTCACGGCAGGCCAGCACAGCTTCACAGCGACGGCAACCGACATCGCCGGCAATTTAAGCCAGCAGTCGGACGCCTTCAGTGCTGCCGTCGGTACAGTGATCGAAGCGGCCGGTGCGACAACGATTACCAAGGTAGGAAGCAATTTCTACCTGTCGACTGCCGGATCATCGGTTCTCTTGAAGAATGGCGGGACGGCGGTTGTCGCGGGGCAGCTTGGCCCATGGGCGCCGGTTGGTGCGGAAGCATCGTCGTCAAACGGCTATCTCGTCGCCTGGAAGATTGCCGCCACCGGCCAGTTTACGATCTGGAACACCGATAGCAACGGCAATTTCGTATCCAACTATCTCAACAAGGTGTCGGGGACGGACCCCACGCTTGAATCGAGTGAGACCCTCTTTCACCAGGATCTCAATGGCGACGGCGTGATCGGCGTTCCCTCGACTGCTACGGCGCAGGCCTCAACCACGACAACAATTGCAGGGACGACGATCGAGGCATCCGGTTCGACCAGTCTGGTTGCCGTCGGCAAGAATTTCTCCTTGGTCTCGATGGCGGCCGGCACCGGACCGACGTTGAAGTCTGGCGGTGTCGCGGTCGTGTCGGGACAGTTCAGCGTCTGGACGCCGGTGGCGGTGGAGCAGACGTCCTCCGGCTATGACGTGGCCTGGAAGATTCCGGCCACCGGCGAATTTTCGGTATGGACCACCGACCGCAATGGCAATTACTTATCGAACCTGCTGAACAAGGTGTCCCCGACCGACCCGTCGCTCAAGGCGATTGAGACGGCGTTTTACCAGGACCTCAACGGCGACGGCGTGATCAATACGCCATCGACCGTCCTCGAGATTTCCGGGAACGTCGTATTGAAGCTCGGCAATATGACGCAGGCTGCGACGATCGACGCGGGCGCCACACTCGAATTGTCCGGCGCAGCTTCCGGATCGATCACCTTCAAGGCTACGACGGGCAATCTGGTGCTGGACCATGCGGCGCAATTTACGGGGACGCTGATCAACCTGACGGGCGACGGCACCGCCGCCAATTCCAACCATCTCGATCTGAAGGACATCGCGTACGGAGCAGGGACGTCGGCGTCCTTTTCGGGCAACACGGCCGGCGGCACGTTGACCGTGGTCGATGCCCAAAATCACACCGCACATATTTCGCTGGTCGGCGACTACACCAAGTCGACCTTCAATCTCTCGAGCGACGGGACAGGAGGCACGCTGGTCATCGATCCTCCGAAAGCCGGCTTTGATTTCGCGTCGGTTCCGGCGTCGCGGCCTCCCGCAATCACACCGGCCGTCACCGTGGTGCGCCTGGAAGGCGACGGATTTGTTTTTGCGCAGTCTGCCGCCTCAAAGGGCACCTATGAGTTCGGTAACGAGGCACTCCATGAATCGACCAGGGTAGCGTCCCTCGTGGAGACAAGTCGCATGGATGTCGACCCCGGCGTTCATCAGGTCGACCTCGTTCATGCGTTGGCCCCGATCGACGCCCATCTGGCGGAAATGCACAATTTCATCCTTCGCTGAAGGATCTTTGGGTCGCTATCCTCTGATAGCCGTTGCGCAACACGCGTCTTGCGAGTGCCCTTTTCCGCGGGAAGAGAATGATGGTCACGAGATATGAGGCATAGGCAAGTGCCAGCAGTGTAGCCAGCCCAGCCAGGGAGTTTCCATCCAGCAACGAGATGGTCGAGATCCTAACGAAGACCGCTGCCACGAGACAACCGATCCAATGCGGACCCGTCGTTTCGATCAAGCTCCTCGTTGTGACGGGGCCCGTGCGACCGACCGACATCGCGTAGAGCGGCAACACGATGGCGCAATTCACCAGCGCATACGCCATGGCAATCCCGAGGGCGCCCCAGGGAAGGCCAACGACGAATGAGGTCACGTTGATCAGGGCGGTCCAAATGCCGAGCCTGAAGTACTCTCGGCCACGGCCTTGACTGAGAAACAGCCAGGTTGCCGTCGCGGTCGCGACCTGGATTAGGCCCGCAAGGCCAAGCCACGAAAAAATCGGGGCTGCACCCACCCAATGCTCTCCAAGCACAAATTTG
Source organism: Bradyrhizobium sp. UFLA05-108 (assembly GCF_059803455.1). Classification (NCBI taxonomy): domain Bacteria; kingdom Pseudomonadati; phylum Pseudomonadota; class Alphaproteobacteria; order Hyphomicrobiales; family Nitrobacteraceae; genus Bradyrhizobium; species Bradyrhizobium sp. UFLA05-108. The sequence continues at coordinate 121,053 of NZ_JBANAZ010000016.1, forward strand.
AAGAGCGGCTCCGACAGCAGGATGGCGAAGACGATGCCGGGCTGACATGCAAGCATGACCAGCGAAAGAACATCCTCGTAGGTGCTCAGATATTTCTCCTTGTCGAAACGAAGGCGCGAAAGCAGAGGGACAATCACCTGGCCGATGGGGTTGTGCAACTGAATGATCGGAAACAGCAACAGCTTATAGGCGCGATCATACAGGCCGAGCTCGTCTCCGCCGCGGAATTTGCCGATGAGAATATTGTCCGCGTTTCTCGAGAAATAGTTGGCCAGATTGAATCCGGAAACGTGCAGGCCAAATCTCGCCAATTGGCGAGTCTCTTTTTCCAAGTGGGGATATCCAGGACGATAGGCCGAACAGGCCCAGATCCCGACTGTCGAAAAGAGCGTCAGAACGAGTGTGGACAGGTAAAGTGCCCAATAATCTCTCAAGATGATCACGGCGACGATCCCTGCCGCTACGGAAGCGGTTGTCGCTACGACATCCAGGATGGCCAAGGCCTTGAACCGGCTCTCTCTGGCGAGCAGCGCGGCGGGAACGGTTGGAAGGCCCGCGATGAAGCTGAGCCCGGCAATTGCGATGGTGAGTTGTTGGAGCCTCGGCTCATCGTAGAGCAGCGCAATCGGATATCCGATCAACCCCAGAACGAGAGCAGATGCCGCGGAGGCGATCACCGACAGCCAAAACAGCGTATCGAGCTGGCCCTTGGTGATTTCCGGGCGCTGAACGATCGCCTGTCCAACACCAAGGTCCTTGAAGAGCCCGACGAACGTTGCTGCGGTCGCAGACATGGCAAGCAGGCCGAAGTCGGACGCCGCGAGATTTCGCGTCGAGACGATGGTCAAGAGAAAGCCGGCGCAGAGTTTCCAGGCTTGCGACCCACCTGTTATCAGGATGTTCGTTGCGGCCCGTGACTTGCTATCTCTGTCCAAACGAGCTCACCCGGCGATATCGAACAGCTCTTGCTCGGCCTTGCATCTGGCGGCAGCAAGAGCTGTCGGCTCTCCATGACGACGGATCAAACCGTTGCAGGTTTTTAGCTTGGCTCTGGTACGAACGGAAGACGGGATCGAGCCGTGCGGAGCGAGCAGGCTCTGAAAACGTTTGTCGCTTGCATCTTTTATGGATGTCCAAACTGATCATGGACAATTGCTCTCAGGTTTACGCTGGCAAAGAAGAGAGGTGGTCACATTAATGCCCGCAGTTCGTCACATTTCAATTCGCAATGGTCAGGTTCCCGCGCGAGGATTGTGAGCACTCCATGCGGAAGACCAAGACTGCATGCGGAAGACCAAGACTGCTCGTGCGAGGCTTGCGCAATCGAAGTGATCCGATAAGGTTCGATCGATTGCAACCGCGCAGTTCCGGGTTCCGAGACAAAGGATGGCGCTCTATTCCGTCGCATCACAGCAAGGGACCCGATCTCGCGTTTCCTCACTCGCGGGACCTCTGTTCCTCCTTGCAATAGCCGTCATTCTCGCTGCGGTGTCGCGGCGCGCCGTCACGCATCTCGCGCGCTGGTCCGATATTTACGCCCTGGTGCTGGTTTGCGCGGCTTTCGCCGGTGCGATCGCCTTCAGTTCAGTTCGTTACCGGGATATCTCGCCGCCATTGCGGATCACCGCCTTCGCGATCGGAATGGCAATCTTCGTGCAATTGCTGTTCGATTCACTGGGGCCCTTCGCTGGTCCCCCCAATATCCTGTTCGGCTCCGGCGAGAAGATTCTGTTCTTCCGCTACGGCGCGGTACTGGCGGTTGTGGCAGGGGGGGCTGCGATTTGGCGTCCTTCATTTCTGCTGCCGCTGCTCTACTATTACCATGCATGGCGCGAGATGGTGAGCGTCGTGTCCGGCATCTTCGTGACCGAGACCGATTATCTCGGGATGCTCGACGTCGGCAACTTCGCCGTCCTTGGTGTGCTCGGCACGATCGTCCTCACCAGCACCTGGGTGATGGATCGCGTGCCATGGCTGCGAACTCTGTTCGCTTCCGCGGATAATGTGAAGCAGCTTCGCGATCGCACCTATGGCTTGATCTGGGCGTGCGCCGTCGGCGCCCATCTCGGCAGCTATTTCTGGTCGGGAATCACGAAGCTGCAAGCCGGTGGCGAGAAGCCGTGGACATGGCTGCTTGCAAATCCCACGCAGACCTCGATCCTGATGGGACTCGAACGTGGCGACGCTCCGCTCGGTCTGTGGCCGGGCGCGTTGCAGTCGATCTGGGACGCGCTCGTCAGCTACCAGCTTCTCTTCAACGTCTTTGTGCTGGGCGCGCAGCTCCTGTCGCCACTGGCTGCGATCTCGACGCGCGTATTGTCGTTCTTCTGTCTGCTGTTCGATGTCTTTCACGTCGGCGTCTACTTCACGCTCGGTGCGCTGTTCTTCTTCTGGATTGCGGTCAACCTGTTCATCGTCGCCGCGGCACGCACGCTGCCGCGCGATGGGTTCACCCCGGCAATGAAGGTGGTGATGGTCGTGACCGTCATCTGCGGCCGATTCTTCTTCTACACCAACTACCTCGGATGGCTGGACGGGCCGAAGCTGGCAAGCCCGCGGTTCTTCGTCGAGACCCGGGATGGTCGCCAGATTCTCGCACCATCCACCTATTTCGGCATCTACTCGTACATGATTGGGACTGGAAGCATGTACATCCCCGAGAACCACTTCCGGGCTCGCGTTGGCGGCAACAACCACGATCTCGCAAGCTGGCACGACGCGACCACCTGCGGCCCGGAGATCATTTCACGTCAGGACACAGGCGTTGCCATGGAGGCGGTGGAAAAATTGGTCCGCGGGACGGATCGTTTTTTCCGTGTCTATCCCTGGGTCAAGGACAACAACAGCTTCTATGTCTATCCGCACCACATGCTCTCCAATCCATGGCTGTACGGCGAATTCAACAAGCTGACCATGGACGACATTGTCGCCTATCATTACGTGGTGGATTCGGTATGCCTCGGCCTGGCGGAAGGGAAGCTTGTGCGTGACGTTCGCAAGCGAACGGACTATCGAATTGACCCAAGATAGCGATGATCAGGTCTGGGTCGTCTATGACGGCGAATGCCCATTATGCAGCCGTTATGTGCTGCTGTACCAGTTGCGGGAGCGGGGTCAGCACGTTCACCTCATCGACGCGCGTTCGGAACATCCGATCGTAGGCGATATCCGCGCGCGCAACCTCGATCTCAATGAGGGCATGGTGGTCCGCTGGCGCGGGCAGTATTACTATGGCGCCGAGGCAATGCATTTGCTGGCGACGCTTGCCGGCGAGGCGACTTACTTCAACCGGCTCAATCGGCTCTTATTCTCCCGACCGCGGCTCGCAAAGGCACTGTATCCGGCGCTCGTGCGCGGAAGGAAACTTCTCCTTCGGCTTCTTGGTCGCAAGCCGATCGGCGAGATCAGATCAGTCCATGCTTCGGAACGGCGGGTGCCGGTCGGTCCTTCCGAAGAAAACATCAAGCACAACGATGCAGCCAGGTGACATCCCATCCACCGGAAGCGGCGGGTTAGGGTTAGAGCATGATCCGGAAAACTGTGAAGCGGTTTTCCCTCGCGACAAACGCGGAACGCGTTTGCGCGGAGATCATGCTCAAAACAATAACCGAAAACGCGATGACGAGGCGTCCCAATCGCGCTTTAGGGGTGTCGCGTTGCGGCCTGGTAGGCCGGGGAGAGGCGCATCAGACCGCAGCTGACAAGATCGTCCGGTGATTGGTAGATCCGGCTTTTCGGATAGGTGAGCTCGAATGACCGATCCTGAGCGAGCCGCTCCGCGTAGCGTTGATACTCGATTGATCCGAGGTAGTAATTCCCCTCGCGGACGGCGATGGCGACCTTGTCTGTGAAGTCGTGGAGGAATTTGAAATGGAGCAGGGCTCCTGTGACGTCGCCTGGCTTGCCGGGCGGTGCCATCAGGTGACCGGCGGCGATATAGCGACGGCCGGGCGACCAACGCGCGAGCGGCACCTTGGTGAGTAGCGGCGGCTGCCAGCGCGTGATGTTGACTGCAGGCAGCAGCCGCGCCAGCCCGTATGGCTCAAGCAATTGTACGAGCGCGTCGTAAAACGCGATCTTCGGCGGCATCGGCTCGTCATAGAACAGCCTCGCTCGCGCACCACCAACCAGGTAGTGCGTCGGAAAGCCGCGCCGACGGCGCTCCACATAGGTATCTGAATCGAAGTAGGGGCAGAATGCGACCAGGCTTTCACCGGCGCGGTAGCGCTCCGGGCCGCCGAGCCAGCGTGGATACATATCGACCATCTCCGCCGTCATGCAATCCGCGCCGGTGCTCTCCAGGTAGCGGCACAACCGTCGAAGATCAAAATTTTCGTAGCCCGGATAGACAAAGAGCTCGTCGGCGTCGAGCGTCAGCCCCCAGCGTCCTGGCGCAAATTGGTCGAGCACAGCGCTGGTCCAACGCGCGCCACCACTTGATTCTGCAAATGGCTCGCGGATCTCGAACACGTGAACATCCGGCTGATCGAGCAGGAATTCTCGCGTGCCGTCATCCGAACGATCATCGATTGCGAGGAAACGTCCGATCCCGAGCCCGCGATGGTGGCGCAGGAAATCGGGTAGCCGCAGCATCTCGTTGCGGAATTTGCCGACCGCCAAAATCTCATCAGCGCCGATATCGAGCGGCCGGGTATCAAGCCGGTGAACAACGGGATCGGGACGTTGCTTCGACCGCAATCGTGTTGGCATCGAGAGAGCGACAGCAGTCTGGTCTGTTCCGATGGACCCTTGCAGTGTGTCCCGTGCGCTGCCGCGGCGTACTGCTGCTCTCGCCAGCAATTCCATTTTGGGTCCTCCAGCCAATCAAACACACATTGAAGTAATCATGAGACAGGACACGATAAAGACGGCGAAGATAGGTGCCGAGGACGATCTTGTTCATAGGTCCATGGCGAGACACAAATGCGCGGTTGGTCTGCACAATGCAGGATATCAGTGACGACTTGGCGCATGGCGTGCAGCCAGCGTCAACGAAACGGTCAGCGGAAATGGGAACTATGACTGGGTCTGCACGCGCGCGATGAAGCAGATTGAATTTCATCCAACAGCACATCGCGACAAGGTACGATGCTGCAACTGCATACATCGCAGACGGTGATTGGGTTAGAATGCGACTCGTGATCCAGGCAATGGCGGGGATGCCTCCGACTGCACATGATCGAGGACCGAGAGGTTCGCGACGAGCAGACGCGTCAGCAGGCTCGCGAAATAGATGACTTGCATCACCACCGCACTGATGACGAATGCTGTCACGCCGGTTGCCAAGCCCTGCTGCGCGCCCAAAAACCAGGCTGGAACCAGGATGAGCATGGTTGCGGGAATAAGGGTGAACGCGCGAAAAAAGCGTCCCAAAAGAAGACCCGCCACGCCGCTTGCTACTATCAGCAAGACCAAAATTCGTCCCTCCTGCGTTTACGCCAGCGATGCCCTGGACACGGATGTCGTCGCATTCCAACCACAGAACTGCTGGAAAGATACCACTTTCCGGTTGCGCCTGCTAGAGCACCTGATCCGGAAAAGTGTGTAGCGGATTTCCGAAAAGATCATGCTCAACCAATAACCTAAGCGCCACGACGATTCCTCCTAATCTCATCGCGCTTTAGTCAATTGGTAGGTTCCAGCTCCCTCGAAAATGGACGGCGGCCCACTTTTCGTCGAACGTCTTCAGCCGCTTACCAAGCTGAATATGCAGACGGCATTGAAGTCTTTCTCGGTCCGAAAGCGCTATGCGGTCTATTCGTGCTCGGTTCCATTATTGTCCCGATGCGCGTCGGCTGCCGCATGGCATGTCACCCACCGCGTTCAGCCGCAATCTGGCTGAGTTAGGGGGAACAAAAAAAGTTCCATACGCAAGTGATGTTGGATGCGGCGATCGGTGCAAACCGGTACTGCATCGCAGAAAGCATTGCTTCCTCGGTTGTCTGCATCGCTTGAACTGTCGTCCGGCACCACGATGCTTCCCCCGCACGAGCCCGGCGAGCCCGAGTCTAGATTGGCAAAGGGCGAACGCAGAGACGGCAAGAGGCTTTTGGTCGGACCGACGAAGGTCGAGCGGCCTAGCCCTCATGCCTGCGGTGGTGCTGGAGGAGTGCGACCAGTTCCTGGAGGCTCTGTTCGATGTTTGCGGCCTGCAAAGATCCAGCATCAGGCTCTGGCCGATGAGTCTGGACCAGATGCAAGTTTGCGGCCGAAGGCCTCGCAGGCTTAGCTGGCTTTGGCTCGTGAATGGATATTTCCTGAAAGGAGCGCGTGATATCGTGGTTCGACCGCTGCCTTTTTGGCATTGGCGGTTCGGGCGCAGCATGTCGCGCCCTCGCGCTTTCGTCCGGGGATTGCCTGGGTCTGAGGGTAGGCGAAATGTAGGGCTGGAATTTCAGGTGTTCTGTGTGTCGTTTGCGGGAGATCAGCTCGCGCGTGCCGTAGCCGGCAGCGAAGCCAATCGCGAGCAGAACAAATATGATAATGAGCCCTACCATCGACTATACGCGCGCTCTCACGATTCTGCCCCAAAGCCAGCCTGCTGTCGTCTATTTCCTGTAATTGACTATTTGAAGGCACGTCGTTTGCCGTGTCTGTGTTGGGCTGCGATCAATCGTGGCCTGATGCGGCTTGATGTGTCAGCGCTGTCGATCGACAGACCATTCAATCTGTCCGGCATCGTTAAGTAGCAAATCGCGAAATGCCGAGATTCCGATCTTGTTGTTACAGTCTCCAGGTTCCACCATGGTAGAAAGCGGCGCCCAGAAGATCGGAGCCGTCAACGGCCTTCGCGGACTCGCCATCATGATGGTGGTCGTCTTTCACCTGTTTGTTCCGTTTACATCCAGCACGCCGTCGTTCCCCGGTGAGCTTGATCCGAATGGCCTTTTTGCCATTATCGCGAAGCACGGATTCTTGGGCGTAAATATGTTTTTTGTGCTCTCTGGATTCGTTCTGTACCTTCCATATCGCACAAAAAAGAGAGCCATCTCTCGTCTGGCAGACTTCTCGGATTTCTATTGGCACCGCGCGGCCCGGTTGTTTCCGCTTTACTACATCGTCGTCCTCGTGACGGTTGCACTCCATTCGAAGTCACCTGCTGGATCGCACGCCTGGTATCTGGAGCTCGGCGGACTTCTATCGACCCTTTTCATTTTTGTGCCTCACGGGTTTATGCCTCCCTCCAATCCCGTGTTGTGGTCCGTTGCTGTTGAAATCTGGTTTAGCCTCTTGTTTCCTGTGCTGGTCCTTCTGATCGCGCGGTGGAGCCTCGGAAGGCTGCTGCTGTTGAGCGTGGTCGTGTGCTCAGCCTTCGTGGTCGTCGGCCATCTCATCGCGGTCGATCGGGTTGGCGTATTTCGTCCGTTTGTGGGCGGCATCTTCGGGTCGTGCTACCAGTTCGTTTTCGGAATGTTGGTTTGCGATCTTTACGTCAAGTCCAGGGACAGCGTTTCGCTCGGGCGAGCCTACTCTCGCGTGCTTCTGCCCGGGGTCCTGCTGATGATTGCCGCCATATATATCAAGGATAACGGCCCCTGGGCCTTGAGCATTCACTACGCGACGATGTTCTGCGCCGGGTTTTCCATGGTATTGCTTGCGGTCCTGTCTGGAGCGTGGTCCGTAAATCGCGTGTTCGAGGGGCGGGCGATTCAAGTCGTCGGATGCATGTGCTACAGCATCTATGCGTGGCATTCGTCCATCATGGTTGAAATGATCCCGCCCGATACTTCCTCGTTGAAAGACACGCTTCGATTGTCGTTGCCATATCTGGCGATAATGATCGCCCTAAGTGCTCTGAGCTATCGCTATATTGAATTTGGCCGTCAGCGGGATTGGAGGGCCTTGTTCTTGTTGCGCAGTTCAAAGTCCAACGGGCTTGCTGGCGCCCAGGTATCCAGTCGCGATCATGCCGAGTCCAGGCCCGTTGCATCGTCCTGAAGGACCTTGCTCTGACACCCCGCATGCCAGCGGCGCACCAGGTCCGGGCTGTCCAGGTTGCATCGATGAGTTTTGCACAGACAGTCCGTGTGCGCGGTTGCGCCCAGCCATGGCGTCGCCACGCAAGTTCGCGCTAGTCTCAGACCAGAGCTTCTCGGGGATAAAGGGCTATGAACGAAGACATTCACGTGATTCGAAGCGGCGCGCTGACAGCGGCGATCAAGGCGCAAGGCGCCGAGCTGTGCTCGCTCAAGCACGAGACCGGCATCGAGTTCATCTGGCAGGCGGGTGCTGAATGGCCGCGCCATGCGCCGCTGCTGTTTCCGATCGTCGGCCGGCTCAGGAACGATGAGCTCCGCTATGGCGGCAAGACCTATCGCCTGACCCAGCATGGCTTCGCGCGCGACCGGCGTTTCACCTGGCTCGAGCGATCGTCATCGCGGTGTGTGCTCGAGCTCACCGACGACGCGGCGACACGCGCGCTCTATCCCTTTGCCTTCCGGCTGACCGCGACCTGCACGCTCGACGACGCCGGTCTCGACCTCGCTTTCACGATCGCCAATACCGGCGAGGACATCTTGCCGGCCTCGCTCGGTGGCCATCCCGCGTTCAACTGGCCTCTCGAACCTGATATGCCGAAGGAGCGTTATGTGCTCGCCTTCGCGCAGGACGAGCCGCATCCCGTCCGCCGGCTCGAAGGTGGGCTGCTGCGTGAAGCGACGGAGCCGAGCCCGGTCCGCGACAAGGTGCTCGGCCTGTCCGAATCCCTGTTCGCCGCAGACGCGGTGATCTTCGACCACCCCAACAGCACCTCGGTCCGCTATGCGGCCGGGCAGGCGGCATCTCGGGGGCCTTGGGTGGAGATGTCCTGGAGCGGTTTCCGCGAACTTGGCGTTTGGTCCAAGCCAACGGGCGCGCCGTTTCTCTGCATCGAGCCATGGCGCGGCACTGCGAGTCCCGCGGACTTCGATGGTGCGTTCGATGAGAAGCCGGGTCTGATGCATATCGCGCCCGGCGCGCAAGAGACGCTGTCGTTCCGGATCCGGGTTGGGATCACGTAGACAAGCGAGGCCGGACCGGCCCGAGCGGACGGCGCTGCGCTTTGCGCCAGGGATTCGCGCGGCGGTGTTCTCTCATCGCCGATATTGTTTGCGCACGCCGAGGCGCGTACTATCGCGTTATGTTCGCTGGGGCTTTCGAATGCATTGTGAATGAAGGTTCGCATCGCGACGCATTGCGTTGCGCGCGCATCTGCGCGGCTGGCTCCTGCGTGCACCGTTTCGATGACGTCGAACGTTCAGGGAAGGGCTGACGCCATGGCCGGCTCCGTATCCGAGGACTTGCGTCGCACAGACCGCATCGTCGTCGTCGAGGACGATCCGGTGACGCGTGCCATGCTGGTTGGCTATTTCAGCGAGAACAATTTCAACGTGGTCGGCGCCGGCTCCTGCGCGGAATGCCGTCAGGCACTACGCGTCCGCACTGATCTCGTCTTCCTCGACGTCCAGCTGCCCGACGGCGACGGTTTTGAGCTTGCCAAGGAGATCCAGGCGCTCAGCAATGCTGGCATCATCTTCGTCACGCGCCGCGACACCGACGTCGATCGCATCCTCGGGCTCGAGATCGCCGGCGATCATTACGTGACCAAGCCGATCAACCTGCGCGACCTGCTTGCGCGGGCGCGCAGCGTACTGCGGCGGCGCTCGATCGATCGCAAGGCGGCGCGCAACCATAACTCAATTGCTTTTGGGGATTGGATCATCGATCTGATGCGCCGGGAACTGATGGACGGCGACAGCAAGCCGGTTGCACTCACCCGCGCCGAGTTCGATCTGCTTGCCGCCCTCGTCGGCGCCGACGGCCGGCCGCTGAGCCGCGACTACCTCATCGAGGTCGTCAGCAACCGGCAGACCGAGGTCGATGTGCGCACGGTCGATGCGCTGGTGGCGCGGCTGCGCCGCAAGCTGATCGGCAGCGGAACGCCCGTGATCGCAACTGTCACCGGCGTCGGCTACAAGCTCGCGATCAGCGAACGGCTCTAGGCCGCGCTTCGCGCCGCGATGACGCCGATTCCCGGTGAATGTTCGGCGGATGAGGCGGTGAGGCGGTGCGCCAGCTTCTGCGCGCGCCGTTCGATGAGTCGCCACGTCGCAAGCGACAAGACATAGGCGATCAGCGCGGTACACGCATAAGCCAGCAACAGCGAGGCAAGTCCGTCCGCCAGCGGCCAGAGATGGCGCAGGCCGTAGATGACGGCGAAATGTGACAGGTAGATTGAGTAGGAGTTGCGCCCCAGCGCCTCGATCGGGGCCCAGCGAATCGCAAAGCGAATGCAGCCGAAGACGAGGACGCCGAGCACGAGGTTGATCATGAGATAGTTGAACTCGTGCGATCCGCTCGCCCGGTTGGCCACGAAGGACGATGCGATGAGAACCGCAAACAACCCGGCGTCGGATTTTGCAAATCCGTCTCGCAGGCCGAAGAACAGCGCGCAACCGGTTAGGAACACCGGAAGCTGGTTGAGGAAACCCAGGTGCAGCGCGTTCCAGACGAACGCCTCGTGGCCAGGCCCGTAATAGGCCGTGAAGAACGCATAGGCCAACGGCTTGAAGGCGCAGACATTGACCAGATGCAGGATGATCGCGAGCACGAGATAGAGCTGGCGGCGTGACCCGAAGGCTGCGATGAGATGCGGAAAGAGGAGATAGAACGTCATCTCCGCGGCGATCGACCAGTCGCCCGGCACGACGCTGTTGATGCTGTCCGGCCAGAAGCCGTGCAGGAAGGTGGCGGTCAGGGCAACCTGCACGGGCCCGATCCCGTTGGGTGCATCGTAGCTCGGGCCGGTGCCATCGACGGCGAGATAGAGCGGAATGGCGAGCCAGAACAGCGGCGCGATGCGCAGGAAGCGCCGGATGTAGAATTTGCGCGTCGGATCGCTTTCGCCGGCGCGCTGCGTCCACATCAGGCACATCGTCATCGCGCTGACGAAATAGAACACGTTGACCCCGACCCAGCCGGAGCCGAACGCGAAATCGACGATCCGTATGCCGGAGGGAAAAGACTGCGAGACGTGGATCGCCATCACGCCGGCGATGGCCAGGCCGCGCAGGACGTCAAGAGTGTGCGAACGTTCGAAGGGCAGCGCTGCGCTCGCTCCGCTCCGGCTGCCGATGGTCCCGACCTGGCTCTGCACGCGCGCTCCGACGTATTTGGATTTCCGTTGGCGACATCGCACGTATACCGGCGGTTGTGCAGGTCCTGAACTGAAAGTTTTTGTTTACGTTAACCGTTCCTGCGCGCACGAAATGAAACCGTGTTCTGGTTGTTCTCAACTGTTTTTGAAATGTAAGGTAGCTCACACCACCGGGCCGGCAGATCGGGCCATCTTTTGCAGCGTCGACGGCGGCAGGCTTTGCCGCGGCATCGATCCACACCAGCTCATGGAGGCAACATTGAGCCACGCTGCAGACAAGGAAGAGATCGTCCGCAAATTCCTGGCATCGCGCGCGTTCGACTTCGCCGCGTTCGGAAAGTTCGTCGCCGAAAACGGCGCAAGCCTCGCCAGCGGCCGTGACGGCGAATTCGGTTTCGTCATTGGTCACCGCGTCATCCGCTACTGCATTCCGCCACAGGTGGAGGTGACCGAAGAGATCGATCCGTCCGTTGTCCGTAATGAGGTCACGGGCCGCTGAGGCAGGCGGTGGTCGGCGCGAAGGCGATGTGTTTCGTCCATCCGTTGGCCGCCGATGCCGCCCTCTTCCACAAGGGGAGAAGGGAAACCGTATGTGAGACGGACATGCAGCACCCACAGGAAGGCAAGGTCGTGCTGGATCACAAACGCGACGTCGACCTTACGCAGGATCTGGAATTTCGCCAGGACCTCCGGCGACGTTTGCGGCTGGCGATCCGAATTGCCGCGCGCACCGTCCAATTCCTCGGCGAGGAAGGCTTTGACGGCTCGGATCTGCCGGAGGGCAATTTCGCCGCAGAGAAGCCGCTCGCGGAAACGGCCATGCTGCTCCACGTCGCCGGCCGGCACGCCTCGCATCCCGGCATTCACCACGCGATCGACGCGTTGCTTGGCGAACTCTTGCCCTACGCCCGGTCGCAGCAGATGCACTGGGACGTCGCGCGCTATCCGTCGGTCTGCCTTCAGCTCGCGACCCCGCATATCATCCTGAGCACGTTCGGTCATCCCGACGACGCCTTCGACGCGCTGCTCGCGCAAAGCTGGTCGGCGTCCGCGCGCCCCGGCCATGAGGTGGTGCCCTATCGCGAGCTCGAGATCGGCTGGCTGTTGTCGCTTTGGCTCGACGATCCGCCCGGGCCCGACTTCGCGCAAATCGCGCGCAAGACCGCGCTCGGCAATCCGATCGATCTGCTCAACGGCACGCGCGAGGATGCCTACGCGCACACCCACGCGGTGATGTATTTCACCGATTTCGGCAATTGGCGGCCAAGGCTGCCGCGGCCGCGCGAAGAATTCCTTGATGAATCGGCGACCGTGCTCGCCCGCGCGCTGGTAATCGAGGACTATGATCTTGCGGCCGAAGTGCTGATGGCCTGGCCGTTGCTCGCCTCCGCCTGGAGCCCTGCCGCCGCGTTCGGCTTCCGTGTCGTGGCTTCGCTCGAGGACAAGGTCGGCTTCCTGCCGGCGGGACGATCGGCGGCGAGCCAGCTTTTGCGCCTGAGCGGTCACGACAAGACGAAATGCGCGCTCGCGACGTCCTATCACACGGCTTACGTCATGGGCATGCTCTGCGCGATTGCGCTCAAGGTGGGCGTGGCCTCGCCGTTCGCGATCGCTGGCCCGTGCTATCCGGACACGCTCGCGGCAGACCTCCACGCGCGCATTCCGAAGACAGGCGCGCATTGGGAAGAGGTGTTCGAGCGCCTCGAGGCGAACGAGCAGGCCGCGCTCGCTCCCTTCCTGCTCGACGTCGCGCTGATGCAGGCGAGCCGCCGGAGCGATGCCGCCGAGATGGCCGATCTGCTTCGTCTCGCCGTCACCCACGGCATGGCCAACACGACGCTATGCGCCCAGGTCGCCGAATTCTTAGGCCGGCTCGGTGCGCTCGTCGGCGGACGCTAGAGCATGATCCGGAAAAGTGCGCAGCGGTTCTCCCTCGCGACAAACGCGGAACGCGTTTGCGCGGAGATCATGCTCAAGCAATAGCCCAAAGCGCGATGACGATTCATGCCAATCTCATCGCGCTTTAGTCTTACTGTGTCATAAAATCATCCGCACGGTACGTCTTTGGATGAGAGCAGTACAGCAC
>NZ_JBANAZ010000170.1:0-2284 GCF_059803455.1 Bradyrhizobium sp. UFLA05-108
TCGATGCCTTCACCCCCGAGGAATGCGCCAACTACCTCAAAAATTCAGGCTATCGAACTTAATGCCATCACGCTTTAACTCGCCGTGCGCTTCGGCCAATCGCCGAATGTCGACGGCATCGCCGCCCATTTGCTCGGTCTGCAGCCGCTCGATCTCGAGCTTGAGGGCGGTAGCGTGGTCGATCTTGAGTCGCTCCGGCAACGCCGCGGTGTCCGGATCAATGCCAAACAGCCCGGCAATCTCGGCGCGGACCTTGGCAAAGATGCTGGACTTGCTCGGACGGGCCATTGCGCTCTCAGGACCCCACGGGATCGCGCTCGGCGTACCTGGCCTCCAGATCGTCGAGCCAGCTGGGGTCGGCCCGCTGACCGGCCTTGCCAGCGATGATGGATAGGAGCCGCTTGCTGGTCGAACTGATCGGGATCAGGAGATCGCTGTCGACGAGCTCGCCACCGACGATCCGCTCCTGCAACCGTTCGGCCTGAAGCTGAAGCGCGACCGCCTGGCGCACCAACGCCTTCTCGGGCTCGGTCAGCTCGCCGCCGAGTTGCTGCGAATAGCTTTCGACCAAAAACTTGAAGCGTCGACCTCCGGCAGACCGCAAATCGACGGCGCGCGACAGGAGGCGGCCATTGGAAACCCGATCCCGGCCCGTGCTTCGAGCTGCTCTGACGGTGGAATGACCTGCTTGCATAATCCGTGTATCCTTAGACGAATTCATGCACAAAATGTGCACTACACCCGGATAAAATGCAGGCTATTCACTAGGGGTAGTGTCATCGCGACTGTGTTACACAAACTGTGGACATGTTAGTGCGCTGAAGAGCGACTTGCCCGCGCGTAACAGGAACGTTTCACAAATCTGCCGGTTTGCTTTTGGGGCAGGCCGACCGGAGGCTAGTCTCATGCTCAAGGCATTCATCACGGGAGCGATCGCCATCAGCTTGATAGTCGCGCCAACAGCCGCAGGTGCTATGTCGACCCACCAGAAGACCCACAAAACCCATCACGCGAAGAAGATGGAGATGGCGCCTGGCACCACGACCGGAATGTCGAGTGGAACGACGACGACTGAAAAAGCAACCAGCGGTGCAAAGGCCAAGTCGGGCTACTGAGCCGGTCGAACGTCGCGCGACACGCAAGCAGGCGCGCAGTAGCCCCGCTCCATCGCTGGGGCTGGGGGCTGATGTAGCGATGGAGCGGGGAGCCGGGGGCTTCGATCAGACCAGCGCGGAAACGATCGATGTCCTAGGCGCAATCAATTTGCGCCCGTGATTCTGGCTAGCTGACGGCCGACACATGTCGCTAATCGTTCAATCGTTCGGACTATGAAAAACCTAGCAGGTGTTGCCGCCATGCAATTTCCAAAGCCACATTGTTGCCCCACTATGGACCCTAGCCGGTCATGATTGACCAGCAGCGGACTGGCTGGCTAGGCTCGGCACACGTTTCGGCGGGGGCAGTGTGCCGGGCCGCCGCGCGGCGGGGAGCAATGGCGGCAGCCATGTGGATAACCCTGTGGATAAGTCGACGGACAGTGCGGTGACAACAAAAACCGCGCCCGGCGGTGCGCAGCGCGCGTTGCCAGCGGGATAGTTAGGCCGTCACGATTGGCGCGCTAAAAGCCGCCAGTTCGGGCCGTTTTATGCAATTGCCCGGCGTAAGTCGCCGTGAGCGCCCATGGCCCACGCCAGGGAGGCCGGAATCGAAAGGGGCCGCCCTTCAGCGACCCCTTGCCGGTTGAAATCTTGTTCGGGATGCGAAATGGCCAGCCCCGGCGGAATTACCTTAGGGGCATTTCATGACCAGCGTGATTCCGGAAAATTACCGTGCGTAGCACTGTCCTAATCTGCGGAAAACTACGGGTTCTCTTGGGCGAACACCCATTTCCTTTTGAATGACATCGCGTCGAGGTGGTTCTTGGTAAGAAGATCGGCGAAGGCCCGCCTCGCCAGCCCCGGACAGGTCTTCACATTCAAGAGGCCGCCTCGATTTGGCGGCCTTTTCATTTGAGGTGCGGGCCTGGAGTAGCAAGCTCAACAACGGCCCCAGCTCCGGGAGGGAGAAGGATGCTGGGGCCGTTAGTCCGCGCCGGTCCAATGCCTACGCACGCTTTCGCTCATGGCGGGTTTCCGCACCTACCTATGTGAATTTCATTTAGCGACCTTCCGCTTCCGCCTCACACGCTTGCCTCGAAAGGGCGCGGCTGCTCCTTCACCACCCGCTGCACGACTGACGTGCCGACGCCGAGCGTCCGGCCGATCTTCAGGATGCCCGTCCCGTC
>NZ_JBANAZ010000171.1:0-2276 GCF_059803455.1 Bradyrhizobium sp. UFLA05-108
TCGATCTCGCGTTGAATCTCCTTCAATATGCGATTCTCACCCAGCTTGGTCCGTGGATTTCTGACTCAGTAAGACTAGAAACAGCAAGCTAAAGATAGCTACGCCCAATCCAAAGGCGTCATGGTTGGGCGTTCGATTTATATTCTCGAGCGATCTCCCCTGTAGCTCGGGAGGTGTGTAGTCGGGCACGCCAACCGCGCAGTAGAACGCCTTCCCGTTAGCCGAGAACTGAAATGAATCGCAGTCAATGAGGGTCGCGGTGGCGTCAGCGCCGACCAAGATACCCGAGTGATTTAGATCGCCGATAACGCAGCCTGTCGAATGCACAGCGGCAACCGCACGCGCGATATTTTGTGCGGTTCGAAGGAGCAGTCTATAGTCCGCGTTTGGGAATTCATTTCGCCTACTAGCAGGCGAATACAGCTGGTGAACGGGCTTTTGTTTGCCGATGCGATGCATCGTGAAGCCGGCAAACGTACCGGCGCCCTCGTATAGCGGAGATAACGGAAACGCCGCATTGGATACTTTGGTCTGAATTCCACTCGCGACCATGGCCGCAATCTTTTGCTGCCGCTCCCGCGCCTTATCAGGATGATATATCTTGGCTACAAGATGCGGTTCGCCGACAATCTCGAAAACAGCACCTTCACCGCCGCGTCCCAGCAGCTTACCAAGCGGGACCGGCTTCCTCTGCTGATCAAATATGCTCTTGAGACGCGACATTTGGGGTTCGGCGAGCAAGTAACAGTGTTTTGTCGTCATCAGTCCTGTCGCACACCGACGGACTATTCAGATAATTGCCGAGATGTCGTGACAAGTTACGGTTCTTCCCACTCCGGCCGGGTTTGAAGCCGGAGAACATCTGATTGAAGAAGGGAGGAAACGCGCTGTGCGTCGAGAAATTTAGGACGAGATGCTCAATGCCGTCCGTGAAGACAGCGAGCTCAGACACAGAGCCATCAATCTCATTCAGCTGAAACGACGGCTCGGGATCGTCGGTTACAAAATAGGTCGTGGATGCATACTCGCCATGAGACGGCCAGCTGCCGATACTCCACTCGTCAGAGTTAGACGTACGATAGACAGCTGCTCCGTCACCGACATGGAGTACCTTGGCTGTGCCGTTCCCGACAATGCATCCGACTAGCGTCGCAGCGAAGTCGCGCGGAGTGAGCTCGGCGGACCTTGAGGTGATTTCAATCCGCCCGCGCATGTCGTCGAGCCAATCACTCGCAACTTCGCGAGATAAGCCGGCCAAAGTTCCACCGCCTTCCAAGTAGCTCTTTACGCTGCGACAGAACGAACGAACGATAATGCGAGAACCGATTGAGGACCGCTCGGCGGAGCTCCAAAAAGCCAATCGCCAAGTCGCAGGTCCCATTGCGTCTGTTGGCTCGGATTATCGCCAAAGTCGTTGATCCATCGATCATGCTCGGTGACCGCCAACTGGTGCGCCTCACGCTCGGTCAGAGGCTTGGGTCCAGCACGCAAATTGGCCCAGCGAACCTCTAGCTCAGCAAGCGCCTTCGCAAACCGCTGCTTAGCCTCACCGGGATCGCGGGTTTGAAGGCTTACTTTCTCTTCCCGCTTGCCGACGAGCGCACGCAGATCCTCCGGGACTGCTCTCCGGAGCTGATAAATTCCCGTTTTTGGATGCCCACGGACGTGACATGGCCAACGGCATTTGTACCACTCTTCTGTACCACTGAGGAGCGGATAAGCCGTTGATATTGCTGATTGGCCTTGGATATCAGGCCCTTAGTAGGGCCGTGGTGCCCAGGGGCGGAATCGAACCACCGACACTGCGATTTTCAGTCGCATGCTCTACCAACTGAGCTACCTGGGCGTGCTCCAAGAGAGGGGCCAAGGCCCATCGAGCGGGCGGTTTATAGTGGGCTGGAGGCGCCCTGTCCACCCGGCTTCGCCTGAAGGTTTCGCCGGGCGCGGCCCGGCTGTGTACAAGGTGGGGCGGCACCGGGATGGAGCCGGCGGGCGCCTCCCTCGCACCATATAACAATATGATAATACTTGGTTATTCGACGTCGTCGGTTTCGTCGTCGCGGCCGGGGATGACGTAGGAGCCCTTGAGCCAGCGGTTGAGATCGACGTCTCGGCAGCGCGAGGAGCAGAACGGGCGGGTGGCCTGGGACTGCGGCTTGCCGCAAATCGGACAGGTCTTGAGCGGGGGAAGCGGCTTTTTGACTTGGTCGTCCATGAGGTGAGCCTACACGAAGTCGGGGATAAGGGGCGGCGGGGGGCTGGGTTCCTTGAGGCCT